>JAFUDD010000473.1 GCA_017459315.1 Clostridia bacterium
GAACTTCGGCAGCGAGGACACGTCCTCCTTGGAATGGATGAACAGCACGGGAACCTGCACGTTTTTGATCGAGCGATACGGTCCGATCTTGACAATGTCGATCCCGGTATGGTGCTTGATCCGCATTTCGATCTCGATCAGCACCGGGAAGATCGGCTTGTTGTTCGTATGGAACCGTGCGCGGAACACCTCATGGAACGAGTAATACAGCCCGTCCACAACGATGCCCTTCAGCAGCGGCACGCTTTCGGGGTTGGCGGCAACATACGTGGCGCAGGCGGCGCCGATACAGACGCCGTGCAGCAGCACCGCTTCGGTATGAAACTGCTCATGCAGCAGCCGCATCCAGGCCAGCATGTCCTTGCGTTCGAGCCAGCCCATACCGCTGTATTTGCCCTCGCTGTTGCCGTGCGCGCGCTGATCGACGACGAGGATGTTCCACCCTGCCTTGCGATACGGCTCGGCGTAGAAATACGAATAGATGCACCCCTCGGCTCTGCCGCAAACGATGATTGCGGTCTTTTTTGCACCGAAGTCCGTAAACCTGCCGCAGAGCGTCAGACCGTCGTTTTGCACGGTGACCTCCTGCGTGCAGTCCGCATAGCGTTCGCCCCACGCCTCGGCTTCGCTATACATGGCGGAATATTCGGCGTCAGAGGGACAGCTGTTTTCGCGCTTCCACTTATCGGGCGTTTCGCGGACAAGCTGCTCGTTGTACACCATGCGCGCGATCGGCATGGTCTTGAGCAGCACGGCGGGAATCGGGAGAACGAAAAAGACAAGGATGAACCCGATAAGGCCGAGCAGGATCCAAAGAAAAACCATCATATTATTTCAGGATATTCTGCAGGGTCGCCGCTTCCTCCGTAAGATCCTTGGACAGCGGTTTTCCGAAGTAGAACGCCGCCACAAGGCCGGGGCCGATGTTCGCGCCGCAATTCTGGCCGACGGAATTGAGGATCAGCTCCTTGGGCTTGATCTCCTCACGGATACGCGCGGCGAGCTTTTCGGCATAGTCCTTACGGTAGGAATGGGCCACGAACACGATCTGCTCCTCCGGCTTTTCAATCGTCGCCGCGACATACTTCACAACAGCGTCCATCGCACGGTTCACGCCGCGCGCCTTGCCGATCACCTGGAACATGCCGGTGTCCATGTTGAAATCCGCCATCGGCTTGACGCCGATCATCGTTCCCATGATAGCCGTGCCCTTGGAGAGCCGTCCCGCCCGCGCGAGGAAGAACAGGTCGTCCATCCAGCCGGACTGGTGGATCCGGTCGAGATTCTCATTCAGCCATGCTTCGGTTTCGTCAAGCGTCTTACCCTGCTTGCGAAGCTCCGCCGCATAGATGCACGGGAGCGCAATCGCGGTCGAGTACCGCTTGGAATCCATCACGACGACCTTGCGCGCCGGATATTCGGTTTTCAGCTCCTTCGCCGCGAGCGTCGCATGGTTAAAGAGCGAGCTCATACCCGACGACAGCGACAGATACAGCACATCGTTTCCCTTTTCAAGCTGCTCACGGAAGACCGCCTTAATGACATCCGGGCCGACTGCAGAAGACTTATACATCTGCTTCTTATCGACCATGCTGCCGTAGTATTCCTCCGGCGTGATGTTTTTCCAATCGGGATCCACTTCCACGCTGCGCCCGTCGGGATATACAACTGCCGCGCCGATCCACGCATCCATGCCGAACCGCTTCTGCTGTTCTCTGGTCAGATCACATGCGGCATCCGAAATGATTGCAAAGTAAGACATTTCCATTCCTCCAACTGTTGATCC
>JAFUDD010000474.1 GCA_017459315.1 Clostridia bacterium
ACAGTTCTGTGCGCTCGGATTGGAGTTTTTCCAATCGTTCTGTCAGCGTTTTCTGTAATGCCTGCACCTGTTCGCCGGTATCGAGCTTGTATCGGTTCAGAAACTTGGCTTGTTCCGACAGCGCATCCAGATGGCGCAAGTCCTCTTTCAGAACGAACGGATAGGATTGCTTCGGATGGCTGTTTGCTTCCCGCAGTTTACGCAGATAGAAGAAATACAGCGTCCGCAGTCCTTTCCAAGTGATCTTCGATAGTCGGAAATCACCCTGTATTGTGTACCGCTTTGTTGGCTTCTTTGGCTGCCGTGGTTCTACCTCTGGGTATCGGTGCCGTAGAATCCGTTGCCGGATCGCCGTTTCTGTGTATCCTTTTCCGAGCGATTGCAGTCGTACAAACCGCTGCATACCGAGTGCCTTGATCCTTAGAAAGCTGCCGCGCTGCTCAAAGATGTAGCGCTTCTTTTTCATGGCGGCGTAGAACTGCTCCATGGTCATGCTGTACCGGATGGCATAATCCATATCCTCCCGAATGATCGAACGCCATGTCTGCTCACCGGCACGCTCCGCCTGCCATTCCGAAATATGCTTTCTCGGATTCTTCTCCGGCTGTGCAATCACCGACAGTCCGTACTCTCTGCAAAGTCGATCCGATACTTCCCGCATCTGCCGGTAACTTGCCTTGCAAGCATTGAACTTCCGTCCGTAGAGCGATACCGAATTGACGACAAAGTGCGAATGGATATGTGCCTTATCAAGATGCGTTGCCACAATCACCTGGTGATCGGGCCATAGCTCCTGTGCCAGTTTCAGTCCGATCTCATGCGCAACCTCCGGCGTCACTTCGCCCGGTTTGAAGCTCTGGTAGCCGTGGAAGGCAAGAATGCCGTCCTCCTTTCCGAACTGCCGTTTGGTCATCTGCATCTCCTCTCGGGCGGTGTCCGGCATACAGTTCCAACCGGAAACATAATACTGTTTCTCCGTCTTGGCGTCGTTCATAGCGTAATCCATTACATCCCGCATGGACTGGTAATCGATCGAATTCCATTCTTGATTGGCAGTCTTTTCCTCGTCCTCTGCGTATTGGAGAACGTGTCCGAGACGGCTTTTAACCGCCCATATCTTCGTCGTCGCCATGCATTTTCTCCGGTAGCAGGATCGCTTTCTGAATCTCCGGGATCGCTGCTTTGAGTTCCTGCGCGTTCTTTGCGTATTCTTCTTTCAGATAGAAACCGGTCTTATTCGCCCTCGCCGCGATCTGATTCATGCTGTTTCCGATCGCCTGCAGCTGACGGATCATACCGTGATAATCCGCCGGTGGCAGTTCCTTCGGTACATATCCTTGGATCAGAAATCGCAGGTATGCCGCGATGGACAGTCCGCATTTCTTGGCATTTCTTTTGAGAAGATCGTGTTCTTCGTCGTTGACGCGGAACAGAATCTGGTTGTTTCGTTTTAACATTGTTTTCCTCCTAATGAATGGTTTTGTTTGGTAGGGTGTTGCGTTGGGGTTTAAGGGTCTCCCTTACGGACGGATTGTGATATCGCAATCCAATGCTGGTTCTCCCCTGACAGATCAAATACGTTCTTTTTTCTTCGGGGAGGAAGCCGACACAAAAAGTGATATCATTTTTGAGGTTCTTCATCCCTGACAGATAGAATCCAATCTCTTAATTGCAAGGTCGAAATCAGCGTTGAAGGTGCTATCATTTTTGAGGTTCCGATACATACTTTTCTTGCAGTAGAAATCGTGCTATTCTGATCGGGAGGCGTGCGGGAAGGGAGATTCCCTCCCCGCGCCGTGTACCCCTTGGATCGCCATGCCGAAGCGGAAGTTGTAGTTCCTTTGTTCATGCTTCCCGGCACTTACGGAACCGTGCTCCGTTTCGCATGGCTTCTTCCGTCAACGCTCCATCTGCCGTTCGCGCTTTTTCTTCAGTTCCAACAGTTCCAGCGCCTTGACAATCGCTTCGATCATCTGTGCCGGTGTTGCGTCACTTCTGAAGAATCGTTCGATCTCGGTCATAGGGATCGTGAGCTTCTCGGCTGCCTTGCCTTTATTGCCGGAAAGCACCTGCAGCGGCGTATCCTCGGTGAACTCGTCCTCGTCGTGCAGCCGTCGGAGCTTCTTAGCCTGCGTCTGCGACGGGATCGACTGTTCGGATTCGATTGCGGTCTGCACCGCTTCCTGTTCCTTTTTCGACAGGTAGGAGAGCTCCACCGCCGTCGTTGTGCCGAGCTTTCCGCGGTCTACCATATCCAGCAGTGGCTGGATCAGCTTCGTCAGTCGGATCATGCGGCGCACATTCCGGTCGCTCTCGTCGTTCTCTTTGCCGATCTGCTCCGTTGTGCGTCCGGCAGACGGGACAACTTGTCCCGCGCGCAGGTGCTTCAATGCGTCGTCGCGCATCTTATATGCAAACGCCTTTTCGCTCGGCAGAATGTGCTCCCGCTGCCGGTTGGCATCCACCATGGCGAGCGTCGCCTGATCGTCGTCGAGACTGCGAACGATCGCAGGGATCGTTTCAATGCCGAGCTCCTTACAGACCGCCATTCGACGGTGACCGGAGAGCATCTCAAAGCCGTCTCCCTTCGGGCGGAGCAGCACCGGTTCGAGAACGCCGTTCAATGCAACGCTTGCTTTAAGCTCAACCATTGCCGCATCTGCTTCGACACGGAACGGATGATTCTCGAACGGCTGGATCTGATCGAGCCTGATTGCTGTTACGGTTTCCTTGACGGGCTTGCCCTTGCTCGGCTTGGGTTCCGTCACGGTGAGCTGTTTCTTTTCCGTAGAGATCGTTGTAACGGGTTCTTCTGTCACTTTCGTTTCAGCCATTGCTGGTGTTGTCTGTTCACTGGTCGAAGCCGCTTTCTTAATCTCTACCGGTTCGACAGCGGTATTGTTTTTCTGCTGCTTGCTCATGCTTCGCTCACCTCCGGCAGGTCTTTCAGCCAGGCAAGGAATGCATCCCGCGGGATCAGGATTCGTTTACCGATCCGCTTGGAGGGGAATCCCTTGCTGTGGCTCAGGTTGTATGCGCCGACCCGGGAGATCCCGAGGAACGCCGCCATCTCCTCTACGCTCAGCGTAAAGGGTAACTCTTGTGTATTTGTGTATGTAGGTTTCATGTGATTCGATTTCCTTTCGTGGTCCGTGTAGTGGGTTCTTCTCACCTCGGCGTCCCGAAGCGGCAACGGTCTCGTTTCCTTGATCAGGGGAAACGGTATATCTGCACCGGCGGTCTCTCTTGCCGGTTGCATGCAAAGTCCTTTTTAGTGAAATCTTTACCGATCGAAGGAATGGCTTTTCGCTTCTTCGCAGCGTGTACCTCTCTCATACCCATTGTGAAAAATCGTACATTTCTTTCCTGCAAATCGGTTATTGTTCATAAATCTTTCATTTGTGGCTTTCGATATTCAGTTTTCAAGGTGCTTCTGCTAACTGTCTCTCTACTTTCTTTGGGGAGAATTCTCGCGTTTTTGATTCGTGAACTTTCTATTACGGTTTAATTGTCCTGTGCGGGACACCGCGTCCCGCGATGCCCTTCACTGTACATTGGGTAATTTTTTCTGAAAATGTTTCACTTTTTTTGTAAATATTTTTAGTGTCTTGTATCCTTCGTTGCCGTCGCCTGCAACGCCCTCTCACTGTACATTGGGTAATTTTTTTGCGAATTGCCGGAACTTTTTTCATATATTTTCTTGGCAGGCATCTTGTTGGCGGTTTCTCCAATCACATTGCCTCTCACTGTACATTGTTGAATTTTTCCGCGAACTGCCGGAACTTTCTAAAATATATTTTCTATGCGGGACATCTTGTCCCGCGGGATTCTTTCCGTTCTCATGACCGCTGTGGTTCCTGTGCTGCTACGCACCACGTTGTCGCAGCGGGCTGTGCCCGCAACCTTGCTATGTAGCCCGGTTGATTGCTGTATTTACGACGGTAGAACGGTATGCAGTTTTCAAGGTGCTGAGGGGTTCAGAAATTTACCCCTCCATATATCAACCCCCCCACGCAAGTGCTCAAACCGACAATTATTTTTGTAAAGTCTTGAAAATCGTCGAAATTTTACGTTTCGTCGTGAATAATGCTGCGCCGTTTTTCTTATTTCGCACGCGGGACACCGTGTCCCGCGTCTCTGGTTCTTGCATGGTTTCTCACTGTCTTATGCCGAATTTTTCGATGCCGTGACCTTAAAAAGTATGTAAAAAATTTGTAGCAGTCGTTTTCGTCCCTCTGTTTTCATGTACGTTCACCCTGCGTTTTGCCGGAGAAAAGAAAAAGCACCGTACAAAATGAATCAAGACGGATATTGCTATCCATTCTCAATCCAATTTCGTACGGTGCTTGGTGGTTTTTCAGTCCTTACGGATCCTGCCCCGCTTGCTCGATTAGAAATCGTTTTTCAGTATTCAGTTTTTCATCGGAAACAGCTCTTACAGTTCCTCCCGACAACATGATTGTAACCGCTCTTTTTCTCAAATGCAAGAACTTTGTTTTTCATTTAGACCCTAAGTCCAAATTCTTGGACTTACCCTCTATGCGTTCTGCAATGTTCCCGCAAAACTATGAGAAATAAAAGACAGATGAGCCCTCAGAGCGTCATCCGTCTTATCTAATTTCAAAGAAATTTGCGTAATTTCAGATTTGCCTAATTTCATGGTCGATTTATCTAATTTACTCATGCATTTGCGAAGATTGATCAGAATGTTCGCTTGTGAATTGATCGAGTAAAGACAAATCCTTGTCTTAATGGTAGTAGCCGCGCATCCAATTCGATACGCGGCTTTTGATTGTCCGTTACTATTCAACGATCAGTTTTCCTTCTATCACATCGGGATTATTCTTTGATGTGATCGTATAAGGGATGTCCGCGATTTTACTATTCAAAAAGATCACAGACGGAAAAGCCACGGTTGTATTATGCTTTATATAGTTTAACTTCAATTTCACAATACAATTGGGTCCTTTTTGATACATATTATAGCAAAATGTGTCCTCTATTGTACTGAAAAATGCTTCAGAATAATCCGGCGCTTCGTAATACATTGAAATTGGTCCATGCATAGG
>JAFUDD010000038.1 GCA_017459315.1 Clostridia bacterium
CCGTTTGTCATGGAGCTGCCGAACTACCGTCTGCCCGGCATGAAGAACGTCGTGCGGCTGCTGTGGGAAAAGGCAAAGGACTTTTTGCAGCGCGCGTTTTCGGTGATTTTGATTGCCACAATCGTGGTGTGGTTCCTGCAAAGCTTCGATCTGCGGTTCAATATGGTCGCCGATCAGCACGACAGCATTCTGGCGCTTGTGTCCGGCTGGCTTGTGCCGGTCATGCGCCCCTTGGGCCTTGGCGACTGGCGCATCTGCACGTCGCTGATCACCGGCTTTATCGCCAAGGAAAGCGTCGTCGCCACGATGGAGATCCTGTTCGGCAGCGGCATCGATGCCGCGCTGACCTCGCTCTCCGCCGCGTGCCTGCTGATCTTCTCGCTGCTGTATACGCCGTGCGTCGCCGCGATCACCTCGATCCGCCGCGAAATGGGCGTGAAGTGGGCCGTCGGGATCGCCGTGTGGCAATGCGTCGTCGCGTGGATCGTCACGTCGGTCGTCCACCTTGTCGGGATGCTGCTGTGAGGTAGAGTATGAATATTGTTGATCTTGTATTGATCGTGTTCCTTGCCGCGCTCGTCGGCACAGCCATCTTCCTGTCGGTGCGCCGGAAAAAGAAAGGCGGCTGCGGATGCGGCTGCGAAGGGTGTACCGGGTGTGACAGAAAAAGTAAATAACGGAAAACCGTTTCCCGAAGGGTCTATGCCCTTCGGGATTTTTTGCGACCGTTTTTCCTTTCGCGGCTCTTATAAAGTGCAAGGGCCTTGCGGAAAGGAAATGAGATGAAACCTGTATGTATCTTGCGGCGGGCGGCGATCGGACTGCTGTGCCTGCTGCTCATGGCGTGCGTGCCGACGCCGGAGGAACCGATCATCGTCGGAAAAAACACGGAAACGATGCTTGCCGCGGCGCAGACCGAGACGAAGGACGAAACGCCGCTTGCCGAGCGACTCGGCGCGCCCGCACATTATCAAGCCGAGCTTGTCAGCAAGGGCGGGCGGCTGTCCGTGTCGGTGGACGCGGATGTGGTCGTACCGGAGGCGGCGCTGCCGATTTAGCGGGTCAATCCGCGGGAATTTACCGTGGAGGAGGCGCAGCGGTTCGCATCGGTGCTGCTCGGCCCCGACCCGTTCTTTTGGGACGGCATGCCGGATAAGGCATACTGGCGCGATAGAATCGATAAGCTGATCGACGACATCGCGCATTGGGACGAGGGCGGCATGAACGCCTATAACGATCTCGACACCGTGGAAGAAGCAAGGGAGCGCCTTGCCGAATGGAACCGGGAGATGGCAAAAGCACCGGATGAACCGACGCGCATCGAGCCGGACTGGACGCTGCAGCCGACCCGCGCGTGGAACAGCGAAGGCGAGATCAAAACGACGGATACGTACTTATCGTTCAATGTACTCGACCCGTCCGGGTCGTGGGTGACGTTTTCGATATGGAACAGCCTCGACTTAGGGGGAACGGCAAGTCTTGCCTATGTGCGCGACTATATGCACAGCAACCCGAACTTTTTAGACGCGGTCATCGACGCGGCGCAATACCTTTCCGTCACGCAGGCGGAGGCCGAAGCGCAGGCGACGGCGCTGCTCGAAAAGCTCGGCATGGACGACTTTGCACTTGCGATAAGCTACGGGGCGAACGCGTTCTACAACGATCCCGGCGATCTGACGCCGGTATGGACCTGCGTGTTTACGCGCACGGTGCGCGGCGTCCCGATGAACTTTGCCAATGCGGAAGCGGGGCGGGCGTATGGGACAACGCTCGAACAGGAGAGCGTCTATGTGATGATCGACGACAGCGGCGTGTTCGCTTTCCGCTATGACAGCTCGCTTGAACTGCTCGAAACCGTGACCGAAAGCGCGGCGCTGCTGCCGTTTGACAAGGTGCAGGCGCAGTTTGAACGAATGGTGCTGCTGAAAAACAACACCGTCGATACCGAGCCGTCCCCGTCACGCAGCGATCGGTATGTGATCGACTCCGTGCGGCTCGGACTTGTTGCGGTGCGCGAGCAAGATAAGGACACAGCCCTGCTTGTACCGGCATGGGATTTCCTCGGGCACAGCGAGCATACGGGGCAGCTTGATGCGAACACGCCGTATACATGGGTCGAGGCGAAAAACGAGTGCCGCTCGTTTCTTACAATCAACGCCGTGGACGGCAGCATCATCGACCGCGCGGAGGGGTATTGAGAAAATGTTCATACTTTTACCGCAATTCGGTGACATCTGCCTTGTATAATCAAAGCCGAGAAGGGAGGGAGCCGCATGGAGGACGTAAACGCATATTTCAATCTGGTCTACGACGCGACGTTTTCGGAGCTTGCGAAGGTCTGCGTGTTGAAGGCAAAGCGCGTGCAGGACGTGGATGATCTGCTGCAAAACACCTATGAGCGATTCTATAAGCATATCCGCCGCCACGGAACGGACGCGGTGAACGATTCGAAATCGTACCTGTACGCGATTTTGCACAAGGAGCTTGCAAAATACTACCGCTTCCATGCGCGCTTTAAGACAGAGCCGCTCGACGAAACGGTCGTCCCGCTTGCGGGAGAGGAAGCGCCGGAAAGCGAATCGCTCGACCGGCTGACTGCGGACGAGATATGGCAAATCGTGGAGCGGGAGCCGCAGCTTTCCCTAAAGGTTTTTATTCTCTACTATGAGTACGAAATGCACGTAGCCGAGATCGCGCAGGCCACGGACTTGACGGAATCGGCGGTCAAAAACCGCCTGCTGCACACGCGCAACCATATTCGGACAGCCATGCAAAAGGAGGGAACGGCATGAGCACGCAGGAAAAAGAAACGTTTCGCCGCGCGATTGAGGCGAACGCAATCCATAAAGAAGCGATTCGGGCGCGGATCATCAAGCCCGAACGGGAACGCACAGCGATTCGCTTTCCGAAAAGGACGGTATGGATCGCGGCTTTGGCGGCGGTACTGCTGCTTGCGGCAACGGCGGGCGCGGCGGGCGTGTGGCTTACGCGGGAGAATTTCAGTATCGACCGGTATCTGCTGCAATCCGACGCCGAGCGCCGGGAAAACCGCGTCGAGGACATTGAAACCATGATCGCCGGCGCTAACGTGACCGATCTCAGCTATACGGCGACGCTGCAAAGCGATTTGCCCAACGCCGAAAGGCTGCAGGAAAATCGCAAGACGGCGGGACAGAAGCCGTTCGACGCCGCGGAATGGGCGTGGCTCAAGGACGTTCGTCCCGAAACCGTCGATGTGATCGCAAGCGGGCGGCGGCTCGTTGTGCAGACACGGCTGTATACCCCCAAAGCGGCGGCATTCTCACCCGCGCCGCAAGCCTTTTGGCTCGAAGCCATGGCCGACGACGGGGCGATTCTGCCGGAGGGCGGCATTGCGCCGCGACTGCTTTTCTGCAGCGGCTGGGGCGTGAATCCGATGGCCTCGACCGACGCCTATGCGCTTGCGATGGCGGAGTACATTTTGGAGGAGCCGCTGCCCGAAAGCGGCTCGGTCACGATCACGCAGCGATTCTATATTCTCGATGCGAATGTGGACGACATGAGCCCGGGCGGCGCGGTCGCGCGAATCGAGCACGCGTTTTCGGTCAATGCCGAGGCGCTGTCGGACGTTGCCGAGCCGCAAACGCAGACACTTGCCCTGTCCGGCAAGGCCATGCTGACCGTGCGGGAGGACGGGCGCATAAGCAATCGCACCGTTGATCTGACCGGCGTGACGCTGACCGCCGAAACGCAGTTCCGCAGGACCGGTCTGTATGTGCGCTTTACGATCAAAGACTCCGGCACGCTTTCCGAGACCGAGCAGAGCGCGCTGCTGCGCAGTGCCAATATCAACGAACGCGGCGCCGAGGACGACGGGCTGCTGCTGTCCTACACGCAAGGCGATGCTGACTATTACGCTCCGCCCGCGTGGAACGAGCCGGGCGACAGAGCGACGTTTGCGCTGCCCGTGTTTCCGTCGGACTATGCGGCGCTTGACAGAATAACGCTGTCGCTGTCGATCGGGCATATCGCGTCGGTGCATGGTGAACCGGCAGGAGAAGGCCGGCTCCGTGCTGACGCTGACGGCATCGGGGAAATCACCGTCGCGCAGACGCCGCTTGCGGCGTGGACGCTGCCGCTGCCGAAGGCATGATAGGGATAACAAAAGACCCTCGCCGTTCTTGGGCGAGGGTCTTTGCAATATGCGCTTACAGGTTCTTCAAAAGCCCGGTGGCGTCGTTGAACTCGTCGATCAGCTTGTCGATCTCGTCCATCTGGTTGTGGACGTTCTTCCAATAGTCCGGATCGTACCATTGCGCGTTGAGCTCCTCGACGGTCTTGCCCTGCTGCTCGACCCACGTATAATATTTGAGGTTGTGGATGCGCTTGCGGGTGACGTAGGTGAGCTCCTCCATGCTGTCGGTGCGAAGCCCCTTGAGGTGCTCGGCATAGTCCGCCGCGGCCTTGACGAAATCGTATGCGCCGTCGGCCTCCTCGAGCTCGCGGATGCGGCTCTGGTACATGACGGACGAGTCGGTGCCGACGGTGGCGAGAATATCGTTCTCGGTCAGCTCGTAATACTTCGCCATCTTGATGCAGCACAGCAGGTTCGCAATGCCCGAAATGCCGAGCAGCGGGAGCTTTTCGACAAAGTCCGCCGGAACGCCGACGACCTCCCTGAGGTAACGCTGGCCTTCGGGATCGTTGAACAGGCGCAGCAGCTTCTGGCTGTCCTCATCGTCGATGGCAATGACCATATCGGTGTTCTTGACATTGTGGATCCACGGCACGTGCTTGTCGCCGATGCCCTCGATGCGGTGTCCGCCGAAGCCGTTGTTCAGCAGTGTCGGGCATTGCAGCGCCTCGCCGACGGCCAGCTTGCTGCCGGGGTACTGCTCCTTGAGGTAATCGCCCGCGCTCATCGTGCCGGCCGAACCGGAGGTGAACGCCGCGCCCGCAAAGCGGCCCTTGTCGCCCTTGATCTTTTCGATGACTTCCGCAATCGCGTGGCCGGTGACCTGATAGTGCCACAGCGGATTGCCCATTTCCTCGAACTGGTTGAAGATCATCACGTCGGGACGCTGACGCAGACGGTGCGTTTCGTCGAAGATTTCCTTGACGTTCGATTCGCAGCCGGGGGTGGCGATGATCTCGCCCGCGACGGTCTTGAGCCATTCAAAACGCTCGGCGCTCATTTCCTCGGGCAGGATCGCAATGCTGTTGCAGGAGAGCAGCGCGCTGTTGTACGCGCCGCCGCGGCAGTAGTTGCCGGTGGACGGCCAAACGGCCTTGTGATACGTCGGGTCGAACTGACCGGTCACAAGACGCGGCACAAGGCAGCCGAACGACGCGCCGACCTTGTGGCAGCCGGTGGGGAACCACTTGCCGACAAGGATCACGATGCGCGCCTTCACGCCCGAAAGCTCGCGCGGGACCTCGATGTAGTTGACCTCGCCGAATTTGCCGTCGCCGCCCTTTTCCACGGGGTTGTTCTTCCACGTGATGCGGAACAGGTTCAGCGGGTTCACGTCC
>JAFUDD010000475.1 GCA_017459315.1 Clostridia bacterium
AGGGCGTCTATTGCGAACGGTGCTATGCGCCTTGGACCGATATGGAGGCGGCGCTGCGCAAGTACAATCAACCGCTGTACACCATGGAAACGAAGTCCCCGCTGAAGGATTTCGATATCGTCGGGTTCTCGCTGCTCTATGAAATGTGCTATACTAATATCCTGACGATGCTCGATCTGTCCGGTATCCCGTTTTTGGCAAAGGATCGGAGTGAAAGCGACCCGATCATTCTTGCCGGCGGTCCATGCACGGTGAATCCAGAACCGGTTGCGGAAATTTTCGATGTAATCTGCATCGGCGACGGCGAGGATCTGGACAACGAAGTGATCGAAACAGCGCGGCAAGCCAAGCGTGAGGGACTGTCCAAGCGTGAAACGCTCAAACGTCTTGCCGGTATTGAGGGCGTCTATATCCCCGCGTTTTATGAAGTCACCGAGGAGAACGGCCGCTTTTTGAAAATTCATCCGACCGAACCGGAAGCGCCGCAGCGCGTGAAACGACGGATTTTGTGGGATATAGAGAACGCACCGTATATCGGACAGCAGGTAGTTCCAAACATGAGCATTGTGCACGACCGCGTCGCCGTAGAGGTCATGCGCGGCTGTTCGCGGGGGTGCCGCTTCTGTCAGGCTGGGTATATCTATCGCCCGGTACGGGAACGCTCTGAACAAACGCTGCTGCAGCAGGCACGGGAGCTCGTTGCCTGCACCGGCTATGATGAGGTTTCGCTGCTCTCCTTGTCCACGGGCGACTATTCACAGCTGAGAACCTTGCTGCCCAAGATCATCGACGACATGAATGCGCAAAAGGTTTCCGTTTCACTGCCGTCGCTGCGTATCGACTCCGATCTCCGTCCGGAGCTTGAAAAGATGCAGTCGATTCGCAAGGGCGGACTGACCTTCGCACCGGAAGCGGGAACGCAGCGTATGCGTGACGTTATCAATAAGAACGTCACCGAAGAAGACCTTTTGCGTGCCGTGACCGATGCGTTCGAGGCCGGATGGTGCGGCGTCAAGCTGTACTTTATGATCGGCTTGCCGACCGAAACGGATGAGGATATCGAGGGAATCGCCGATCTTGCGCGAAAGGTCAGCCGCTGCTACTATTCCCTGCCGAAGGAGAAGCGCGGCGCCGGATTCCGTCTCACTGTCAGCGCATCCACGTTTGTGCCGAAGCCATGGACGGCGTTCCAATGGTGTCCACAGTGTACGCTCGATGAGATCCGACGCAAGCAGCAGGTTCTTCGCAATGCCATGAAGGGTGTTCGCGGCGCCGAGCTGCATTGCCATCCTTCTGTGCTGAGCGTTCTGGAAGCCGTTTTCTCCCGCGGTGACCGCCGGCTTTGCCGCGTACTGATTGACGCATACAGGAACGGCTGCCGGTTTGATTCGTGGGCCGAACATTTCAAACCGGAGGCATGGGAAAAGGCGTTTGCAGATAACGGCTTGACGGTAGAGGAATACGCGCATCGGGAGCGTCAGGTCGGAGAACCGCTGCCATGGTCGGTCGTAGATGCAGTTGTGACGGAAGCCTACCTGCGTCGTGAATGGAAACGTGCGCAGGAAGCGAAAACAACAAAAGACTGCCGTGAAGGCTGTAACGGATGTTTTGGAGATCAATGTGAGAATTATTGCAGCATTTCAAAAAGATAAGGGGATTTCCTATACCTCTCATCTTGACGTGCAGCGAACGCTGCAGCGGGCTTTCAGACGCGCAAATTTGCCCCTTGCTTATACAAAAGGGTACAATCCGCATCCGAAGCTGTCGTTTGCCACGGCGCTCGCTACGGGCTTTTCGAGCGACGCCGAATGGATCGAGGTCGAGCTGGAAACAGAGATCGAGCCGCAAGCCTTTATGGAACGCGTAAACACCGTTCTGCCGGGCGGTCTACGCTTTCATACCACTTTTACGGCGGACGAGTCTATCGACACGCTTTCCAAGCTGCTGTGCAGCGCGCGCTATATAATTACGCTGCATTGGGAAACGCCTGTTTCCCGCGCGGCGTTGGAATCGGCGGTGCGAGATCTGATGAACGCAAAAGAAATTGTAGTACAAAAGAAAACAAAGAGCGGGATTAAGCCTACGGATATCCGTCCGGATATCATAGAGGCTTTTGTGACAGACGAGGCGGAAAGCTCCGGTCGAATCGAATTGTTGGGAAGCTTGACGGTTGCCGGCGGGTTGCGCGTTGAAACCTTTTTGAACGCGCTGTATGAGCGTATCGGCGCAACAGGCTTTGCAACAGTGCATCGAACGGCGCTGTATTTTACCGGTTCCGATCGTCTGCCAGCCCTCTCTTAACAGAAAGGTTTGGTGTATGAATAAAGAAATTTTAGTGGATGCTAACGCATTCAACACGCGGGTCGCCGTCGTGGAGGACGGAACGCCCGTGGAACTGTATGTCGAGCAGGAGGGCAGCGAACGCCTTGTCGGCAATATTTATCTCGGAAAGGTACAAAATGTCCTTCCGGGTATGCAGGCCGCCTTTGTCGATATCGGACTGGAGCGCAATGCCTTTTTATACGCAGGGGATGTATTCACCCCCGGTGATGCGTATGACGAATTGGAAGAAAAGATTCCGGAAACCCGAAAAATCGGCGATATGTTAAAGCCCGGTCAATCCGTTCTTGTACAGGTTGCAAAGGATCCCATCGGCACCAAGGGCGCGCGTGTCACGACGCATTTGACCCTTGCCGGCCGGTCTCTTGTCTTGATGCCGACCGTGGAGTATGTCGGCGTGTCCCGGCGCATTGAAAAGGAAGAGGAACGGACACGGCTTCGCAAGATCATCAAAGAACTCAAGCCCAAGGATGTCGGTATTATCGTGCGTACCGCATCTGCCGGTCGAACCAAAGAAGCTTTTCAAGAAGAAATCGAAAGCCTGCAGAAGCTTTATCAGGATATCCTCGATAAGTCCAAAAAGGTTAAAGCGCCGAAGCTGCTGCACGAAGAGCAGAGCCTCCTTTTCCGTACCGTCCGCGATCTTTTGATGAAGGACGTAGACCGTGTATTCGTCAATGACACGGCTGCTTATGACAAAATTCGCGATATCGCCGACGTGATGGCGCCAAAGCTCAAGCCGCGGATTCTGTTCAAGGACAGCGAAGCGCTCTTTGAACGGTATGAAACGGAAAGCAAGATTGATAAGGCGCTGGCGCGGAAGGTCTGGCTCAAAAGCGGCGGTTACCTGATCATCGACCGTGCCGAAGCCTTGACCGTCATTGATGTCAATACCGGCCGATACGTCGGCAAAGACAATCTCGAAAAAACAATCACGGCCACCAACTGTGAAGCGGCGACGGAAATTGCCTTGCAGCTGCGTCTGCGCGATATCGGCGGCATCGTGATTATTGACTTTATCGACATGGAAAAGGAAGCGCATCGACAGCTTGTGCTGCAAACGCTGAAAAATGCGATGCGCGCCGATCATACACGGTCACATGTGTTCGGCTTTACACATCTCGGCCTTGTCGAGCTGACGCGGAAAAAGACTGGACGCAGCATCGGCGACACCTTGAAGGTTACGTGTCCCTGCTGTGAGGGCGAAGCAAAAGTGCTGTCGCCGTATACGGTGTTCAACCGTCTCCGCAAGCAAACGCTTCAGATCTTGAAAGGCAGCAAGATACGCAGAATGTACATCGAAGTGCATCCGACCGTTAAGACGGCAATGGAAAATCTGCAAAAACGCAATGGCGTTCTGTTCCCGGAGGTAGATGATGCGGCTTTCTTTGTACGAGCAAATGAATGTCTGCATCCGGAAAAGTTCGTCGTCCGCCCGCTTCCCGATAAGAAGACTGCGGAATTCAAAAAAGCCTGCACAATTATGCGATAAACCAATTGCAAGGAAAGGGTAACGGGGCAATCTTATGGATACTGCGCAATCGGAATCTGCCGTCAGCACGCTCAAGGACATTCTTGCCGTTGAAAAGAAGCGGCTTCACTATGCGCGGATCGGGTTCATCTTCTCGATTGCGGCGCTTCTTCTCGGCCTGATCGCCGTCGTTGTACTGACTGTCGGCTTACAGACCGTAGGGGGGCACATCGACAGCATCACCGCTACGCTGACCGATACGGCGCAGCGCGTCAATGCAGCGGTCGATCAGATCAATGAAATCCATATCAAGGAGCTCGAAGCATCGTATCAGACCTTTGCGGATAAGGGTGTGGAAACGATGGAACAAATGCAGGAGGCGCTTTCCTCGCTTCCCGGCTTGGTTCAGCAGGCAGAAGATGCCTTGAACGCCTTGAACAGCATTGATATCGAAACACTGAACCAAAGCATCACGCGGCTGAATGAAGTATTAACCCCGATGGCGAACCTGTTCGGCCGTTTCGGGGGATAAGGTCGGGCACCATTTTTCCGTCCGTCGCGTACTGTATAGTAACCGGTGCTTCCGCATCGGAATATGACGGATGGAGGAATACTCTATATGAATTTCGGAGGTTCGAATCTGACCTGGCTTTTGGTTCTGCTGCTTGTTCTCGGCGACGGTGACAGCGGCGTTTCCTGCGACTAGCTGATCTGGCTGCTTCTGCTTTCGAGCTATTGCGGCGGCAACTGCGGCTGCGGCAACTACAACGGAAACAACGATGGCTGCGG
>JAFUDD010000476.1 GCA_017459315.1 Clostridia bacterium
CGCGTCCCACACGCCCGAGGATGAGCTGTCGATTTCATCGAGATAAAACTCATATTCCGGCGCGAGCCGCGTATCATAGAATATGCAGGTGTCGCCGCAGGAGATCAGCTGTTTTCCGTCAATCGTGATCGTGATGACCGAGCTGAGCGTCTTTGTCGTGTACCATCCGTTGGAGTCGGACGAGTAGGATCGCTCCTCCACAATGTTGTTGTCTATGTCGATCTTTTCGCCGTGCGACCGCAGCGTGCGAATCCCCATATTGTCGAAAATGTCGATATTGTATTCATTGCCGACGATGCTGCCGTGCAGATCATGGATCCCGCTTTGAAACATCGCACAGCCCGCCTGTCCCAACACCAGCAGAACCAGCATGGCGATGGTGAAAACCTTCTTTTTCATTGGTTGCTTGCCCCCGTTCCTCCGTAGTCCCTTGTTTGCTGCCTAAGCCGTTACAGCCGACCGGGACAGCCGGAAACCGTTTATGCCGTTTTCGCCTCGCAGCAAAACGCATGCGTTTTCATTGTCCTTATCCCATGCGAGAATCCGCAGAACGACCGACCGCTTCGGCATGTCCGGCGTATGGTCCCGCCACAGGGTCAGTATGTGCCGAACCTTGGTTTTGCCCTCCGCCTTCCATTTGTCGAAATACTGCGCTTCGGCGTTCCTGTCGTTCAAGTCAAACATCGGATATGTCAGGATTTCTCCCGTATCGAGCAGCAGCAGCGTCACCTGCAGCGCGTCGGGATACAGCGCCAGCGCTTTGACGGCTTCCTCCATAAACGCCTCGTGGAAGCGGCTTGCTTCTTCTTTGCTCATTGTTTCCGACTCCGGTTTCATCGCAATTCCTTTCCGCAAATAAGCCGTTGCTGCGCAGCATTATAGCATCTTGCGGCGCATTTGTAAAGCACGCCGCCGTCCAGTTGACCCACGTTGCTTCTCTAAGCCGCAAGCAACACCATCGATCGTGATGTGCGTCGGCAACAAGCCGGTCATCCATAAAAACGGGCAATAGAATTCTTGACTTATACAGCCATATGACGTCGGGCCGACAGATCGTTATTATTCAAATAGGCTGTTTTTGACTGCTATGCCCAAAACTGCTTCGGCAGCGCAAAACAAGGGCATGAATCCAGCGAGAACGATCTGAAATGTTCGTTTTTTGAAGCAACCAGTCTTCTCCTTCGAAATAGTCGCTTTCATCAGCGGTTACCCAAGGGGAAGGCTTTTTCCTTCGGCAAATTTGAAATCCATCCATTACAGAGTACCTCCTCTCCCGCCCTTTCCGACAGCCTGACCGGCTGCCAGAGACGGATTGTACAAATGCAATGTCCAAAGAAAAAAAGCCGGAGAGCCGGCTTCTTCTTTTTTGGGTGTGGAAAACTTTTTGTCTGCGTCCGAACTTATCGCTTATCCCGATCAATGAACTCGAGCGCGACGACGGCGACGACGGCAAAGACCGCGAGCAGAATGACGAGCATGAGCCAGTTGTGCAGCACGAGCGAGGCGGTCGCCTCATAAAGCGGATTGCTGTTCTGCTGGCCGGACCAGAGGAGAAACTCGGGCTGGCTGCCGTTGGTCTCGATCTCGATCAGCAGATTGAGGATCGGTTTCTGGCCCATATATTCGATGTTGCGGAACTGGTACATCGTGTTCCACAGCGTGACCATCGGCTGATCGTTGTAGCGTCCGATCGCGCAGAGGCTTTCCATGCCCCAGCGCGAGATCGTGAGCGCAGTAAGCTTTTGCGCGAAACCGGCAAGCTCAAAGAACGCACCGGAAAAGACGAGCTGCACGATCAAAAGGAACGGCATCACGGTCATTGCAGTCGTGGTCGTGCGGACGATGCTCGAAACCATCAGCGCGAGCATGTCGGCCGCGTAGATCGTGAGAAACAGCGTAATGCCGAGGTCGAGCACGCCCCACGGCGTAACGACGCCCTGCGCGGGGAACACGACGCCGGCGACGGCGCAGATCAGAAGCGTGATCGCCGCCTGCGTGATGCAGAGCAGCATCTGATAGATCATGTGCGCGGCGATGTAAGCGGACATATGCAGTCCCGCGCGGTGCTCGCGCTTGATGATATTGCGCTCGCGGCAGACGACCTGGATCGAATTGAAGAATCCGTTCCAGATGCAGACGCAGGTGAGCGCGAACGTGCCGTTGACGGTGCCTTCCTGCGTGACGAACATGTTTGCGCCGACGACAAAGGTGACAAGTGCCGCGATGAACGCGCCCATCGGGAGCACCTTCCAGTCGTTCTGGAACACAAACATCCGCAAAAACTTCATCAGATAGATTCCGGTCTGAGCGAAGCGGCCTTTATGCTTCCACGTGACGGTCGATTCCATTGTCTGCACCTCCTTCCTGACGGGTCATAAGCGCGTACTGCGCGATGAATTGATCCGCAAGCCCTTCGCCGCCCTCGGCGGTACTGTTGACCGCCTGGACGATCTCTTCCATCGTGTTCCTGCCGAAGAATGTCCGCGCTTCCTGCGGCGAACCGTAGAACGCGAGGCGGCCGATGCGGTCGGAATCCTTGGCAAGCACGATCACGCGGTCGAACAGGTCAATGACGCGGTCCGGCGTGTGCGTGATGACCATGACGATCTTTCCGTCGTCGGCGATGTCGCGGTGCTTCTGGAAGATCTCCCGCGCGATAACGCCGTCCAAACCCGAATCCGGCTCATCCAGAACGAACAGCTCGGGGTCGGTGACCAGCTCCATCGCAATCGAGATGCGGCGCAGCTGTCCGCCGGACTTTTTGGAGATCAGTCCGTCGCTGCCCGCCGAAATGCCGAGCAGCTCCATGACCTCGGCCACTTTGGCCGATCGCTCGGAGGGTTTCACGGCGGTCGGAAGCCGGAGCTGTGCGGCGTCGTCGATCGTGCGGACGACCGTGTCGTTGCCGCGCATCAGGTTCTGCTGCGGCACGAATCCGATCCGGTACTTGACACGGTCATATTCTCGGTAGACGTCGCAGCCGTTCAGATAGATCGACGCGTTGGCTTGTTCGTAGCCGATCACCGCATTGACAAACGTTGTTTTGCCCGCGCCGGAGCCGCCGAGCAGAAGCACCAAAGACCGGTTCGGGATCTCCATCGCAATGTCCTTGAGCAGGCACTTTTTGCGTCCGAAGTCCCGCACGGAGCGGTCGCGCACGTCGATCGAAAGTCCGCTTTGGGGGATCTCCGTCGGGCGCGCGGCGGAAAGATCCGCCGCATCCGAAAGTGCCGTGCCGTCCTCTTTGGCGCGGGAACGGATGCGCTCCGGATCGGGCTGCAGCCGCCGGTTGACCGCAAGCAGCAGCAGCGCAAGCCAGTCGCATACGAGCCACAGCAGGATCCAGCGTTTTTTCAGTGAAAAAACGCGGATCAGCTGCATGAAGACCCGGATGCGGTAAACGATGAGCGTAATCAGCGCGACGATAAGGAGCAGCCGCAGGATCATGCCGAGCGTCTCGTTCTTGGTCATGGTCGACCAAAGATCGAGCACGTTGTAAGAAAGATCGAGCAGCGCGCAGACGATGCCTTCGTTGCGGATACCGAGCGCGTTGCCGAGCGCATAGTACCGAAGCCCATCGATCCACGCCATCCAGCGGCGTTTTCCCGAGAGCTTGCGCAGCAGAAGCGACGTCGACAGCGACAGCAGAAACCAGCCGAGCACGTTAAGCACGATCTGCAAAACCCAAGTGAGATTTTCTTCCACCGAAAATACTTCCTTTCCCTTTCCGATTGCTTTTCATTATAACAGATTTTCCCCGCGCTGACTATCGATATGAAAATTTTCTAACAGCTTTGCACGGAAAAAAAGAGGGATGCGTTAACTCGATTGGCCTGCAGATGGCTTATTCTTCGATTGCAGCCGTTCGGCGGATAAAACGATCTGCACGGTCAGACGCCGGAGCGGATCATAAAGATCGCAATCCAGAATCTCTGTGATCCGGTTCAGCCGGTCGATCAGACTGGATCGATGCAGGTTCATCTTTCGTGCCGTTTCCGCGATGGACATATTGCTGTCCAAATAGGTTTTCAGCGTGTCGAGATAGGAGACCGGCGCGGACTCATCATGCGCGGCCAAGCGGGACAGTCCTTCGGTATAGAAATACCGTGCCGGGATATCGGCAGTCGCATTTCGGAGCAGCAGCGGCAGAATGCAGTTTTCAAAGGGATAAAGACTGCCGCCCCCGTTTCCAACCTCCAGCGCAGAGGACGCCTGATAATAGGCAAAGACGGATTCCTGCAGATTCGAAAAAGGGCGGGAAACGCCGCAGATCAGACGAAGCTTTTGAAGAAGGGACGTTAGTTTTGCTTCCGCACATTGCTTTGCGGGAATGCCGGCGGCAATTCCGCCGTAAAAGGCGAGATCATAGAC
>JAFUDD010000477.1 GCA_017459315.1 Clostridia bacterium
CCCTACGGGGTGCAAAAAAGCCAGTTTTTACCGAACAGAAAGGAAGGGTACTCCTATGTTTGATTCCATCTATTCCTCCACCGTCACGGCGTCCGAATTTTTCCTGATGGCGCTCGTCGCCGTCGCAAGCGGCTTTGTGTATGCGTGGATCATGTCGCTGCGCGTGCGCTCGACCAAGCGGTTCTTCATCGTCGCGGCGCTGCTGCCGTTCGTAGTCGGCGCGGTCATCACGTTCGTGAACGGCAATATCGGCGCGGGCGTCGCCATCGGCGGCGCGTTCGGGCTGATCCGTTTCCGTTCCGCGCCCGGCTCTGCGGACGAGATCGCGGCGATTCTGATCGCCATGGGCGCGGGCATTGCGTTCGGCATGGGCTACCTTGCCTACGGCGTGATCATCCTGCTCGTGCTGGCGGTGCTGTATTTCTTGCTCGCTTCGGCCAGGCTGTTTGAAAACAAAACGTTCGCCGCCGAACAGCTGCTGCGCGTCACGATCCCCGAATCACTCGAATACACCGATATGTTCGACGACACCTTTGCGCATTACTGCAAGCGCGTCGAGCGCATGGGCGTCAAGACGACCGGCATGGGCTCGATGTTCCGGCTCTCGTTCAAGGTCGAGCTGAAGAACCCCGCCGAGGAAAAGGCGTTCATCGACGAGCTGCGCACCAAGAACGGCAACCTCGAAATCTCCCTGCTGCCGTATAGCGAAGCCGCAGGACAGCTGTGAGCGAAATCCGCTGACGCGGGCGCGGGCAAGCCCAGCGAAAAGATCGTTTCCTTCTCCTTTTGCTTTCCTCCTTCGGCGTTCGGCACTCCCTTCCCCGGACGCCGGATCTCCCATCCGACTGCGCGGCGCCGTACCGACGACCCTTTCTCCGCCATCATTCGCGGTACGGCGCTGTGCGAGCCGGATTTTTTCGTGCAAGTTCGCAGTTGCAATTTGATCTCGGGCATAGTACAATAACAGCGGAGGACGTTATGATCTATTCTGTTGAAGCCATTCAATCCATCGTTGCACCGATTGCCCGCCGGTACGGCATTCCCGCCGTATACCTGTTCGGGTCGTATGCGCGCGGAACGGCGACGGAACACAGCGATATTGACCTTTTGATCGACACGACCGGAACGGAGATTAACAGCCTTTTGCGGCTCGGCGCGGTATACACGGAGCTTGCGGAGGCGCTGCAAAAGCCCATCGACCTCATTACCGTTCGTTCGCTTGAGCAAAAGACCGACAGCGCCCACGATCTGCATTTTCGTGAAGCCGTCAAAAAAGAAAGGATGCCGATTTATGTTGCAGCCTGATCAACAAAGAATTGAACATATTCGTGAATACTGTATTGCGATTGCCAATACCGTTCGTCGTTACGGCGATACATTTACCGCCTTCGATAACGATGCGGATTATCAGCGTTCCGTTTCGTTTTGCATCCTGCAGATCGGCGAGCTTTCGGCAGGTCTTTCAGCTGCCTATAAGCAGGAAACGGCTTCCCGCATCCAATGGGGGCCGATTAAGGGCATGCGGAATCTTGTGGCACACAGCTACGGCAGCATGGATCGCGAAATCATTTGGGAAACGGCTGTTAACGATATTCCGGTACTGCTGGCTTTCTGTGAGGAACAGCTTGCCGAAGATATAGAAAAGGAGTGATCCCCATGCAGCCCTTCGTCCCGCGGGACAAGATGAGCAAGCGCCGAAAGGCGGCGCTCGACCGGCAGAAGCGCGTGGTTTGGGACGTGCGCCCGGTCACGAAAGTGAACAAAAGCAAAAAGCTGTACGACCGCAAAAAACAGCCCCGTTCGCAAGATCCTTACGACGGCGCTGTTTTGTTTTGCGGTTACAAAAAACTGCCTGCTTGCCAAAGCGCGGGCAGCGCGATATACTGCTTTTCAGACGGTACGGCATAAGCCGGCCGGAACGCCCGCAAACGCGGACGAAACAACGTACAACGGAAAGAAAGGAGGACGGTATGCACGATATCTGGAACCCGTGGCACGGGTGCAAAAAGTGCAGCGAGGGCTGCCAAAACTGTTATATGTATTTTATGGACCGGCAGCGCGACCGGGACGGCGCGGATATCTACCGTACCAAGGCCGGCTTTGCCTATCCGCTTGCCAAGGATCGCGCGGGAAACTTCAAGGTGCAGAGCGGCGAACAGCTTCGAGTGTGCATGACCTCCGATTTCTTTCTGGAGGAGGCCGACGCGTGGCGGCCGGAGGCGTGGCGCATCATGCGGCAGCGGCCGGACGTGAAGTTTTTTCTGCTCACCAAGCGGCCGGAGCGCGTGGAAAGATGCCTCCCGCCCGACTGGGGCGACGGCTGGGAAAACGTGTTTTTCAATGTGACGACCGAGAACCAGCGCCGCGCGGACGAACGCATCCCGATCCTGTTCTCGCTCCCGTTCAAGCATAAGGGGATCATGTGCGCGCCGCTGATCGGTCCCGTGTCCATCCGGGCCTATTTGCCTGCCGGGCAGATCGAACAGGTGCTTTGCGACGGCGAAAGCTACGGCGGGGCGCGGCTGTGCCGCTATGAATGGGTGAAAACCCTTGCCGACGAGTGCCGCGAATTCGACGTGACGTTCGTCTTTTGCGGTACCGGGCGGCGGTTTGAGAAGGACGGCAAGGTCTACCGCATCGAGGGCAGCGGCGTTTCGAGCCGGCAGGCGCATCTGTCCGGCCTGTCACGGTTGGGCAAGCCGATGACCTTTCACCTTTGCGACCCGGACGGCAACCCGATCCCGCCCGAAAAGCTCTATGTGCCGTACTTTGGCGAGCATTGCCAGACCTGCGGCATGCGCCTTGCGTGCAACGGCTGCAGCCGCTGCGGAAAGTGCAAGAGCGAAGCAAAACAGATAACAGCTTTATAGCCGCATACCAAAAAAGCACCGCTTGGAAACGGTGCTTTTATGCTGCAGTCGGTTACGACAGCCGGATGCCAAAGATCTTCTGATCGCCGCGGCAGCCGAGGATCAGCATATTGCCGAACACGGCGGGGGAGGCCTCGAAGTTCGATTTGGTCGGGGCAATCGTGTTTAAGAGCTTGCCCGAAAGTCCGTCGAACAGGAAGATATTGCCGCCGGAATCGGCCTGGATGATGTATCCGGTGCCGTCCGCGGTATAGACGACGGCGGGGGAGGACCAGCTGTACTTATCCATCGTGAACTGCCATACGACGCTGCCGGTCGCCTTATCGAGGGCGACGAGCACGCCGGCGTCCTTATTGCCATAGCGGGCGACCGGGACGAACACCAGATCCTTGAGGTTGCCCTCGCCGACGACGGCAGTGGCCTGAATGCCGCCGGACACGCCGGACACGGTCGTGACGGTCAGACCGTACTGCCACTCGACCTTGCCGGTCATGGCGTTGACCTTGAACAGCGGCGCGACGCCGTTGCTGCTGCCGTCCTTGGTGAAGTGCAGCGAGGTGCCGACGTACAGATACGCCTCCTCCTCCGAGATCACGTCGAGCACCGGGGAAGCGTTCGTATCGTCCCACGTATCGGCGATCCACACGCATTTGAACGTATTGATGTCGATGCATTGCAAGAGACCGTCGTTGCTCGAAAGGTACAGGAACCCGTTCCAGGCGACCGCGCTGCCCTCGTAGCCGTACCATTTATGGCTGCTGTCGGCTTTGTCGATGTCCGCACCCCAAGAGCCGGTGCCGGTGTAGGTGTGCTTGACCATGTTCGACGGCGCAATCGTGATGATGCCGTCGGTCGTGTCGTAGTTCGTGTTCAGCTTCATCGTGTAGATCACGCCGTTTTCGCCGGGATAGATCAGCGTATCGGTGCGGGCGTCGATCAGCGGCGCGGAGTCGTAGGCGTACCAGATGCGCGGGGCGAAGCTGTCGGTATCCTGCTTGCCGAATTCATAGATCACCTGATTCGTCAGCAGATTGATGATGAACACGCGGGACTTCTGCGATTCGTTGGAATACATATCGCCGGAGCCGAGATACAGCAGCGGATAGCCGCGCGGATCAAGACTGCCGGTGCCCTTGAACGGGACGCGGAGCACGATCGGGTCGCGCGTATCCTTGCCGGTTTCGAGGTCGATGAAGTAGATGTTGCCGTCCTCCGTCGGGTAAATGACCTCCACAAGGCCGTCCTTTTCGCTGGCGGCGGCGTACATCGACGCCATCTGCCGCCGTGTTTCGGCGGGCCATTCGACGATCAGCGGCTGTCCCGTCCAGCCGCAGCCGGACCACGAGGACTTGCCGGAGGGCTTGGTCAGCGCGCCGATGCTGCGCTGCCAGATCTGTGCCATCTTAAACTCGGTGAGGTTCACGGTGCCGAACGAGGAACGGTTGCGCCAGTTGCTGCCGCGGAACGTCAAAATGCCGTTGACCTCGCTGTAATCGTCCGGCGCGGGGAAGCTGATCGGCTGCGGACGCGTGTAGCTGCTTGCGTCCACCTGCACGCCGTCCACCTCGATCTTATCGAC
>JAFUDD010000039.1 GCA_017459315.1 Clostridia bacterium
CATCGGCGTCAACATTCCGACCGGCGTCCCGCTCGTCTATGAGTTTGACGAGAACTTCCACACCCTCAAGCACTACTACCTCGGCGACCAGGAAGCGATTGCCGCCAAGATGCAGGCCGTCGCCAACCAGGGCAAGAAGCAGTAACAAAGGGGCTTTGCCCCCGCTTTATGGACATATCCGAGCCGCCGCGTTTGCGGCGGCTCTTTTTCGTTTTTATGCATGATATGCTTGCCGCGCTTTGGCGCCTCTGGAAAACCGATTATACATTCAAAACGCTGCTCGCCGCGCTCGGCTCGTTCGCCGTCACGGTGCTGTTTGCGCTGTATAACGGCTTTTTGGGGCTGCGCTTTGCTTCGCCGTGGCATACAAGCATCAGCATCTATTATCTGCTGCTGGCAGTGCTGCGCGGCACGGTGCTGCTGTTTGAGATCAAATCCCGCGCGTTTACGAAAAAATACCGCAAGCGAACGCGCAGCCGGGTGCGCACTGCCGTGGCCGCCGTGCTTTTGCTGCTGAATATCGCGCTGATCGCGCCGCTGACCATGCTTGTGCTGTTGAAGAAGCCCGTCACCATGGGGCTGACGCCCGCCATCATGATGGCGGCCTATACGACCTATAAGGTCACGATGGCAAGCATCCATCTCAGCAAGCGCCGGTTGAGCCGCGATCCGCTCGTGCAGGAGCTGCGCACCGTCAATTTCATCGACGCGCTTGTTTCGATCATGACGCTGCAAAACGCGCTGATCATGGTGAACGATCCCGACAGCGGGCAGGGCATGCTGCCGCTGACCGCTGCCGTTACCGCGATCCTTTTATCGGTGATCCTTGCCATTTCGGTCCTGCACCTTGTTCGCGCCGTGCGCAGCCTGCGCCATACGCGCTGAACGTTTCTCTCATATACGGCAAAAGTCCCACACGAAGCGGGACTTTTTCATTTGGCTGTCCTTTACTTTGCGAGCAGTTCATCCGCCCAGACGTTGAGCTTGGACTCGATCATGTCGAACGGCGCGGGGCCGCAGTCGAGATAGGCCTTCAAGAACGCCTTTTCATCGAACGCCTTGCCGAGCTTTGTCTGCATCTTCTCTTGGATATCCTGCAGGCGCGCATAGCTGTACGCGTAATTGATGATATAGAACGGCGCGTCCACAGCGTCGGAGAACAGCTCCGGGCCGAGCTCGCGGCTGAAGCCGAACGTCTTATAGAGATAGTCGCCGAGCTTCTTGGGTGTCATGCCCTCCGTGTAGTTGACCGCCACGCCGCAGTAGCAGATCAGCGTCGTCACGAACTGCTTATACGCATGGATCGCGGTGAGCACCGGCGCTTTCTGCGAGCCGGTCGCGTGCAGGGCGAGCAGCCGTTCGGATTCCTGACTCCATGCCTCCGCATAGGCGGTGGATTCCAGAATCTGCTGCGACCAGGACAGATCCTCCATCGAGCGATGGTAGACGAACTGATACAGATGGCCGTTGAAGCCCTCGTGCGCGAGCGTGAACAAAATCTGTTCTTCCTCCTCCGGCTGGTTGATGACGATCAGGTTGTCCTGCCATTCGTCAAACGACGGATTCAGATAGAACGCGGGCGACAGCAGCTCATGCATCTCCTCCGGCACCTCGCGGTAGGTGACGACCACCTCCGGCAGCGCCGGCAGCAGCGGATCGAGCAGGTTGTGCAGGTAATCGACGTTTGCGGCGATCGTACCTTCGGTCACCTTCGTCTCATACGGATCGACGTCATAGCTGAGCTTGTTCAGCGCATCGTAGTATTCGCGGTAGGAGCGCAGGACCTGCTCATACAGAATCTGCGCGATCTCGTCGGTCGTCTTGTTGTCCGAGCAAAGCGTTTCGAGGCGCTTCTCGTAGTATTCCAGCATCAGCGGATCCTTGCAGGACGCCGCGCCCTGCGGCTTGCGGCAGCTCGGGCGGAGGGCTTCCAGGCCCGCCTTCAGATCAACGTGCGCCTGATAGAATTCGTTGACAAGCAGCGAATGGTTCCGCTCCTTCAGCGCGGTCTTTTCCGCCTCCGTCAGATCGGTCAGTTCATCGACTGCGGCGTTGTAGGTCGAGATCAAAAAGATCGTCTCGCGCGCGTTGATGATCTCATCGAGATCCTCCAGCACCTGGTCCAAGGCGTTCTCCGTCATGAACCAGCCCTTTTCGGCGCGGTACTGCTCATAGGTCAACAGCTCGCTGTAGAAGCGCGGCACGTCGGCCAGCAGGTCGAGGTACGATTCCGCGTCGAACTTGTTGTAAATATCGAAGAGCCAGAACTCCAGCGGCAGATCGGACTGGATGCCCGTATAGATATCGAGCGGTTCATACAAGCCATAGTATTCATTCAGCGCAAGCGCATTGGTGCAGCTGCGCTCGATGATATCATAAGCAAACTGCTCCTTTTCGGTCAGCGCGCTGCGGTCGATGGCATGCAGGGCTTCGAGCTTTTCCGTATACCATGCCTCGGTTTCGCCGTCCTCGTCCTCCAGATACGAGCCGAGCGAGTTTTCCAGCGTCGTCACGTCGATGCCGAAGTTCTCCGGATGCTTCAAAAACTGCTTGACCGACGTAAGATCGTCCGACAGGTAATCCAGGAAGAACTGACGGTCGAATGCGGCGAAGGCTTCGCTGGCCGCCGTCTTTTCCGCATCGTTCGGCGTCGCCGGCTCGGCAGGCGCTTCGGTCGGCTCGGCCGGTGCTTCGGTCGGTTCGACCGGTGCTTCGGTGGCTTCCGGCACTTCGGTCGCTGCGGGGGCTTCGGTGGCCTCCGGCGCCGCAGTCGGGTCCGGCTCGGTAGACGGCGGAACCGGCGTCGTCGGGGCAAGCGGCGCCTCGGTCGGTGCTGCGGTGTAGCCGAACGTGATCTTCGGCAGCGGGATGCGGATGGGCAGCTTGATGCAGCCGGTCAGCGACGACAATGCGAACAGGCAGACAAGCAGCCATGCGATGATTCTTTTTCTCATGCGGTTCTCCTCTCGTTTCTTCTATTTATGATATGCTTCGTTGCGGCGTATCTTATACGCCCGGAATACTTGTTCGAGCAGTACGACCCGCGCAAGCCGGTGCGGCAGCGTCATATCGGACAGCGACAGCGTTTCGTCCGCCCGCTGCAAAACGGCCTTTGACAAGCCGAGACTGCCGCCGATCACGAACGCGAGCGTGCGCGCGCCGCGCGTTTCAAGGGTTTCCAAGTGCGCGGC
>JAFUDD010000478.1 GCA_017459315.1 Clostridia bacterium
GGCAACCATGACTACATCAGCACCGTCGCCGTCGTCGCGGCCGTCGCCCTGTTTATGGCCATCGTCGGCACGATGATCCTTGACCGCATTCTGATGATCGCAGGTCTGTTCTCCTACAACTCGCAGAACATGACCGGCTGGAGCGTGTTCTATGCCACCGTCACGTCCGCCGTCGCGCTCGTGATCGCATGCCTCGCGCTGATCATCGGCGCGTTCACCCCGTCCGTCAAGAAGAACGCATAAGCGTTTGACAAAAGGAGCCGCTGCATGTTCGGCGGCTCCTTTTCTTCGAGCAAACCGCCGTTATGAGTAACTGCTTTGTAAAATACGACGTAAAAAATGCAGTTTATGCGGTTTTGCTTGCGATTGGCAGGGAATCGGAGTAATGTAATAATTAGGAAAAAAGCGGAGGAAGCTATGCGTACTACGATCAATTTGAACAACGACTGGCAGTTTACGGGGCCGGACGGCAAAACGATTGCCGTCAACGTTCCCCACACATGGAATGCCATCGACGGGCAGGACGGCGGTAACGACTACTGGCGCGGCGAATGTAAGTATGAGCGTGCGCTCGCCATGCCGAAGTTCGATCCCGACACGGAATGTGTCTACCTTGTGTTCCACGGCGTCAACGCTTCGGCGCGCGTGCTGCTGAACGGCAAGGAAGTCACAACGCACGACGGCGGCTATTCCACGTTCCGCAAGGAAATCACGGCGCTTCTGGAAAAGGAGAACGTGCTCACGGTCTTTGCCGACAACAGCGTCAACGACCGCGTTTATCCGCAGAAGGCGGACTTCACGTTCTACGGCGGCATTTACCGCGATGTCGAGCTGCTCGTGGTGAACAAGCACCACTTCGATCTTGACTACTTCGGCGGCCCGGGCATTCAGGTCACGGCAAAGCCGGTGGAGGGCTATCAAAAGGGCAAGGTCACGGTCAAAACGTGGACGAACACCGAAAACCCGGACGTGAAGGTGCAGCTGTTCGACGCGGAGGGCAACCGCGTGGCCGACGGCGACGGCAGCGATACGGAGCTGACGATCCGCAATGTTCATCTTTGGAACGGCCGCAAGGACCCGTACCTTTATACCGCAACGGCGACGCTGTATGAAAACGGCGCGGCGGTCGATGAGGTCAAAACGCGCTTCGGCGTCAGAGATTTCCATTATCATCCCAAAACGGGCTTCTACCTCAACGGCAAATCGTATCCGCTCCGCGGCGTGTCGCGCCATCAGGACCGCAAGGGCCTCGGCAACGCGATCACCAAGGCGATGCACAAGGAGGATATGGATATCATCTGCGATATGGGCGCGAACACGATCCGCCTCGCGCACTATCAGCACGATCAGTATTTCTATGACCTCTGCGACGAGCGCGGCATGGTCGTTTGGGCCGAGATCCCGTATATCTCCGAGCACATGCCCAACGGCCGCGAAAACACGATCAGCCAGATGAAGGAGCTGATCACGCAGAACATCAACCATCCGTCCATCGTCTGCTGGGGCGTGTCCAACGAGATCACGATTTCGACCAAGGACAACGCCGACATGCTCGATAACCACCGCGTCCTTAACGATCTCTGTCACAAGATGGACCCGACGCGCTTCACGACGCTTGCGTGCTATGCGATGTGCGGCCCGTTCAACAAGGTCGCGCATATCACGGACACCGTTTCGTGGAACCTCTATCTCGGTTGGTACGTACCGGGCATGTGGCTGAACGATGTGTGGATGCGCTTCTTCCACACGGTCTATCCGGATCGCTGCCTCGGCTATTCCGAGTACGGCTGCGAGGGCATGCCGAACCTGCATTCCGCGCATCCGCGCCGCGGCGACCATACCGAGGAATATCAGGCCAAGTACCATGAGTTCATGCTCAAGTGCTTCGAGCGCAACCCCTACATGTGGGCGACGCACGTTTGGAACATGTTCGACTTTGCCGCCGACGCGCGCGATCAGGGCGGCGAACCCGGCATGAACCACAAGGGCCTTGTCACCTTCGACCGCAAGACGTATAAGGACAGCTTCTATCTTTACAAAGCCTGGTGGAGCGACGATCCGTTCGTGCATATCTGCTCGAAGCGCTTCGTGGATCGCACCGAGAGTACGATCACGGTCAAGGTCTATTCCAACCAGAACCAGGTCACGCTGTATGTCAACGGCAACAAGCAGGAGACGCAGTACGGCAGCCACATCTTCACGTTCAAGGTGCCGATGAGCGCGAACGTCGAAATCAAGGCCGCCAGCGGCGAATACAGCGATACCGCGACATTCCGCAAGGTCAGCAACCCGAACCCCGCGTATGTCTTGAAAGAAGCGGGCGATAAGGGTGCGAACTGGACGAATAAAGAGTAATAGGGGGAGTATAAAATGGAATCGAATCATGCTGTCAACCGGGCAAAGCAATGGCAGATCGCGCTGTTCCCGTTCAACAACGCGGCGACCAACGTCTACTTTGCCTTCTACATCTACTTTACCTACTATGCGATCATGTACCTGTCCGGCTCTACTGCTGCGGCGCTCGGCGGCGCGGTGGCGAGCGCGGCGGTCGTTCTTGCCATTTCGACGTTCAACAGCCTGTTCGCGCCGCTGATGCGTGTCTTTGACGGCATCACCGACCCGATCTGCGGCAGCCTGATGGATCGCACCGCGACCAAGATCGGCAAGTTCCGTCCGTTCATGATCGTCGGCAACTGCCTGCTCGCGTTGTCGCTCTTGCTTATGATGGTGTTCTTCCGCGGCATCCCCGATAACCTCGGCTGGCTCCGCTGGGTCGTCTACATCGTCAGCTACATTGTCTACGTCATCGGCTACACGGCACAGTGCGCCTGCACCAAGGCCGGCCAAACCTGCCTCACCAACGATCCGAAGCAGCGTTCGCAGTTCGTGATCTGGAACATGATCGGCATGATCGGCTCGATCGTTCTGATCAACGTCATGGCGGGCGGCGTGCTGACCAACGAGGCGATCTGCCCGAAGGGCACGATCATCTATGAGGTCAACGGCGTCGAAACCGTTCTGCGCGGCGCAGCATACGGCCCGCAGTTCTATAACATCATGGTGCCGTTCGTCATCGTCCTCTCCGCAATCTACACGATCATGGCGGTCGCCGCGATTGCCGAGAAGGATAAGCCCGAATTCTGGGGCGTCTCTGAAAAGCCCGCAAAGTTCAAGGACTATGTCGGCATCCTCAAGGGCAACAAGGAGATCCGCTGGCTCGTGCTGTCCGCTGGTCTCAACAAGCTCGCGTCCACCGTCGCCACCTCCGGCACCGTCGCGTTCCTGGTCTACGGCTGCCTGATGGGCGACTACAACGGTCTGTTCATCCCGTTCTATGCGCTCTGCTTCGTGTTCATGGGCATCTTCTTCCTCTGGGGCAGCAAGACCGCCGGACAGAAGGGTCAGAAGCGCGGCGTGGCGCAGTTCACGGCGTTCGCGTTTATCTTCTACATCGGCATCTTCGTGCTGCTGTGCCTGTATAACCACGACAACCCGGCGACGTGGCTGAGCCTCTATTCGATGGAGGGCGGCTTCCACCTGACGATCAACGCCTACACGATCCTGTTCATCATTCTGTACGGCTGTGGCTACGGCGCTTTCAACTGCTGCGACAACCTGACGATCCCGATGGTCGCGGACTGCACCGACTATGAAACCTATCGTTCCGGCAACTATGTCCCCGGCATCATGGGTACGGTGTTCAGCCTTGTCGATAAGCTGATCTCCTCCCTGCAGACGCTGCTGCTGCAAATCTTCATCGTGTTCCTGGTTCCCGGCTTGAACGCGCTGCCCGCCGAGGGTACGCCGTATATGCCCGGCATGAAGCTCTCTGCGATCATCTGCTTCTGCCTGCTGCCGATGGCGGCGTGGCTCGTCACAATCTTCTGCATGACGCGCTATTCCCTCTCCGGCAAGAAGATGCAGGAGGTGCAGGCCGTCAACGCAGTCCGCAAGGTTGCGGTGCAGGGCGGCATGCCGATGAGCGAAGCCATGAAGACGTGGCAGACCGTCGATCAGGTGCCCGCCGAGTTCGTGCATCCGATCAAGGAAACCGGCAAGCCCTCGATCCTCGATACGATCTACGAAAAGTTCTTCACCAAGACGGAGAACGTCGCGGGCGTGCCGAGTGCCAACGCTATCGAGATCCCGGAAAAATATCGCAAATAACCGTATACCGTTCTTCTCCTTACGCGGCCTCTTTAGGGGGCCGCCTTTTTTGTCGGGGTTGTGTTTTCAGATTCCCCGCCCCGGCAACTTGCTTTTCAAGGGCAGGAATGATATACTATCTTATTATGCCGGAAAAAGACCGGCGCGAGGAAACGGAAAGGGCGCGGAAATGGAAACCTTGGTGCGAATCAATCTGACCCTTGCGGGCGCGGGCATATCGCTGTGTATCCTCGGCCTGTCGCAGGCGCTGGCAAGCCGGGTTCTGGTACGCGGTATGCGCCGGTATTTCGTGACGTTCTTCTCGATCATTCTGGCGTACGTGCTGTGCACCATCGTATCGGAGGCGACGGAGGGCAATACCGATTGGCGGGTGTTCACGAAGATCGGCATGTTCGGCAGCTCAGCGCTTTCTTCCATGCTGCTGCCGATGCTGCTGGGCATTCTGCTCTACACGACCGAGGGCGACCGCTATTGGCGCAACCCGCTGTTTATCACGGCGGTCGCGCTGTGGCTTGCGTATATGGGGCTTTTGGTCTATACGCAGTTTTCGACGGCTATCTATTACTACGATGAAGCCAATGTTTACCATCGCGGGCCGCTGTATCAGGTGCTGCTGCTCGGCCCCGTGCTGATTCTGTTTGTGAACCTCTTGGCGCTGCAGCGGCGATGGAGAAAGCTCGCCCCGAAGGTGCGCCGGGCCTATCTGATTTACTTCCTTGTGCCGCTGTTTGCCATGCTGGTGCAAATGATGCTTTTCGGTGTCATGACGGTTTCGCTCGGCACGACGATAGCGGCGTTCTATATGTTTACGAACATGCTGAGCGATCAGCGCGACCGGTTCTATCAGCAGGAGCAGGAGAACGTGCAGCTGAAAACCGAGATCATGCTCACCCAGATTCAGCCGCATTTTCTGTATAACACGCTCGGCGCGATCCAGAGCCTGTGCGCAACCGATCCGAAAGCCGCGGAAAAGGCGATCGCCAAGTTTTCCCGCTATCTGCGCGGCAATATGGACTCGATCAACCATGGCGATGCGATCCCGTTCGAGCGCGAGCTGATGCACACGAAGATTTATCTCGAGCTGGAGCAGCTTCGCTATGAGGATGCGCTGGACGTGGCATACGATCTAGAGACGATGGATTTCACGCTGCCGCCGCTCACGCTGCAGCCGCTTGCGGAAAATGCGGTGCGGCACGGCATCCGGAAAAAACAGACCGGCAGCGGCACCGTCACGATCCAGACGCGCGCCTATGCGGATCGGACGGAGGTATCGGTCCTTGACGACGGACCGGGCTTTGATCCGGAACGCCCCCCGCAGGACGGCCGCACGCATATCGGCTTGATGAACGTGCGCACACGGCTTGAGCACGCCGCGCACGGGCAGCTCAGGATCGAATCGTCGGCGCAGGGGACGCGGGCGACGATTGTGCTGCCGAAGGAGGTATAAGGATGCGGATTTATGCGATAGACGATGAGCCGAAGGTGCTGCGGCTTTTAGCGACGACCATTGCGGAGGCCGCCCCGGACGCGGAGGTGCTGTCCTTTTCGCGGGCGACCGACGTGACGCAGGCGCTGGCGGATCCGGCTAAGGCGCCGGACGCGGTGTTTTCGGATATCGAGCTGCCCGGGATGAACGGTTTGCAGCTCGTCGATTATATCAAAACCGCCGCGCCGCAGGCACGGATCGTATTCGTCACCGGCTACGACCACTATGCCATCGAGGCCTACCGGCGGCATGTACACGGCTATCTGATGAAGCCCGTGGACGCCGACATGGTGCGCGAGGAGCTGCGGCAGATTCAACCGGCGCCGGCCGCGTCCGTGCAAAAGCGGCTTTACGCACAATGCCTCGGCCCGTTCGAGGTGTTTGCGGACGGGAAGCCGCTGCCGTTCGACCGCCGCAAAACCAAGGAGCTGCTGGCTTTTTTGATCGACCGCCGCGGCGCAACCTGCACGGCAGAGGAGATCATCGCGGCGCTGTGGGAGGACGAGACGGACACGGTTAAGGCCAAGCACCGGCTGCGCAATCTTGTCAACGACCTGCGCGCGGCGCTGAAGACGGCGGATGCCGAGGATGTTTTGCTGCGAAAAAGCGGCCTCTTGGCGATCAAGGCCGATGAGATCGACTGCGACTATTACCGGATGCTTTCCGGCGACGCCGATGCGGCAAAGAGCTTCCACGGCGCGTACATGTCCCAATACAGCTGGGCGGAGCCGACGGCAGGCCGCCTGTGGTTTGAGCAGGGCAGGCAAGCATAACGCTCTCAACCGATTTACAAAATATTTACTTTATGCAGGCTCGTGCCTGCCTTTTTTATTGATTTTTGATGAATATTTGAGACGTTTTTGAGCGATACATACTCTATACTGAGCGTTAAGAAAGAACCCCTATATTCGGTTATAGGAAATTTACATGTAGGGGGGTAAAAAATGGAAACGCTCAACACCTCTAACACAAAAATCCTATATGTGCAAACTTTCCGGGAATTCTCATTGACCTACGGTGGAAATGCGCTTGTCGGGCTGTCGCGCTACGGCAACACGCAGCCGGAGGTTCTTTTGCAGATCCTGCTGCACAACCGTCCGCATGGCGTTTCGCGGCGTACGCTGATGCGCGAGCTGTTCGACGAGCGGGACGTGCTGGACGCGGCGCACTCGCTGCATGTGCTGCTGTATAATCTTCGTGTGAAGCTGCGCAAGGCGGGACTGCCGGACAGCGAATATATCCGGCGTGACGGGGAGATGTACTACTGGACCGAGGCGATCCCGGTCGAGGAGGATGCGGAACGGTTCGAGCAGCTTTGCAGCGAGGCAGCGGAAACGGAATCGCCGGAGAATCGAAAGCGGTTGTATACGGAAGCGTGCAACCTGTACCGCGGCGAGTTTTTAGAGGATCACAGCGCCACATGGGTTCTGCGCGAAGCAAAGCGGTATGAGCGGCTCTACGGCGTTTGCGTCGAGGCGCTTGCGCAGATCGCGCGGGAGGAATTGAACTATACGGCGCTCGAAGCACTCGGCAGGCAGGCCGCGACGGCGCAGCCCTTCTGGGGCTGGGAACGGCTGACGATGGAGGGCATGCTCGGCGAGGGACGGCTTTGGAACGCGCGGCAGCTGTACTTTGCCATCGAACGGTACTACCGTGAATCGGATATGCCGATGGACGAGAGGATACAGGCCTTGTACGATCAATGCCGTCCGATGGATCTCGGCGCGGTGCCTTCGCCGGACCGGCTGCTGGAGAACTTGAGCGCGCAGTCCGAAAACGGCGGGTATGTATGCAGCTATGCGGCCTTCACGGGGCTTTGCGAAATGGCAAAGCGGTGGAACCGGAACGGCATGCTGCTGACAGCGACGATCTCCGCTGGCGGCGAGCAAACCGTCACCATGATCCTTCGATCGCTGCGCTCGATGCTGCGCCCGTGCGACGCGCTGACACATACCGACGACGAGCAGATCATGATTTTTCTGTCGGAAGCGTCGGAGCAGACGAGCCGGCAATGGCAGCAGCGATTGACGCGCTATTGCCGCGAAAACAGCATTTCGCTGTTGGGCAGCTGGCAGACCGTCAAGATCGGCGTGCCGCCGGTCGAATCCTAAAACAGCTTGCGGGGAACCGATTCGGTTCCCCGTTTTTTACATTCTTCGTAAAAGCATTGCGTATCCGCGCCGGAATATGCTACAATAAATTGTTTACGGAGGACGACTATGTACACCAATGAATTTGATATAGCGGTAATCGGCGCGGGGCACGCGGGCGTGGAGGCGTCGCTGGCCTGTGCGCGAATGGGGCTTAAGACCCTGCTTTTGACGCTGAACCTTGACAGCATCGGCATGATGCCGTGCAATCCGGCCATCGGCGGCACGGGCAAGGGGCATCTTGTCCGCGAGATCGACGCGCTCGGCGGGGAGATGGGGCTTGCGGCGGACGATACGCTGATCCAGATGCGCATGCTCAACACCGGCAAGGGCCCGGCGGTACACAGTCTGCGTGCGCAGATGGACAAGCGCCGCTATCATGAGCGCGTCAAAAGCGCCATCGAGCGACAGCCGAACCTCGTTGTGCTGCAGGGTGAGGTCAACGAGATCGAAACGGCGGGCGGCAAGGTGTCGGCGGTGATTACCGACGAGGGCTTCCGCTATGCCTGCCGCGCGGTCGTGCTGTGCGCAGGCGTCTATATGAAATCGCGCATCCTGATCGGGGAATGGGCGCGGCTGTCCGGTCCGAACGGGATGCTTCGCAGCGAGAACCTTTCGGACGCGCTGCGGCGGCTGAACATTCCCTTACAGCGGTTCAAAACCGGCACCCCGGCACGCGTGAAGCGGTCAAGCCTTGACTTTGATGAAATGGAGATTCAGCTCGGCGACGAGCCGACGCCCGCGTTTTCGTTCCTGCATCCGAACGGGCTTTCGCTCAAGCAGGACGCGTGCTGGCTGACTTATACAACGCAGGAAACGCACGACATCATCCGCGCGAACCTGCACCGTTCTCCGATGTACAGCGGCAAGATCCATGCGACCGGCACGCGCTATTGCCCGTCGATCGAGGATAAGGTTGTGAAATTTGCCGACAAGGACCGGCATCAGCTGTTTATCGAGCCGGAGGGCCGCACGACAGAAGAAATGTACGTGCAGGGCTTTTCGACCTCGCTGCCCGCGGACGTGCAGATCGACATGCTGCATTCCCTGCCGGGGCTCCGGCACTGTGAGGTCATGCGGCTCGGCTATGCGATCGAATACGACTGTCTCGATCCCACGGCGCTCGACCTCCGGTTCATGGTCAAAGCCGTCCCCGGCCTGTTCACGGCGGGGCAGGTGAACGGATCGAGCGGCTATGAGGAAGCCGCGGCACAGGGACTGTATGCGGGCATCAACGCCGCGCTGTACGTGAAGGGTGAGGAGCCGTTTTTGCTCGGCCGCAGCGACGCATACATCGGCGTGCTGGTGGACGATTTGGCAACCAAGGGCACGCCGGAGCCGTACCGTATGATGACGAGCCGGTGCGAATATCGCCTGCTGCTGCGGCAGGACAATGCCGATCTGCGGTTGACCGAGCGCGCACGGCGGCTTGGGCTTATTACAAACGAGCGGTATGCGGCGCTGTGCCGCAAAACGGAGGGCATCGAAGCTGCAAAGCGGCGTCTGTCCGCCCATGTTCCCGCGACGGATGCGCTGCGCGTGTATCTCGAATCGCTCGGCGAGCCGGTGCCGCAAAACGGTGCTGTACTGTTCGATCTGTTGAAGCGACCGAAGGTGACATACAGCGACCTGCTGCGCTTGTTCGACGGACTGGAGCCGCTTGACCCGGACGTGGAGGAGCAGATCGAGGTGCTGGCGCATTACGACGGCTATATCGAAAAGCAGCGCATCCAGGTCGAGCGCGAACGCGCGCTCGAAACGACGCCGCTGCCGTCCGATCTTGATTACAGCGGGCTCGACGGGCTGCGGCTCGAAGCGCGGCAAAAGCTGAACGCGATCCATCCCACATCGGTCGGGCAGGCGTCGCGCATTTCGGGCGTTTCGCCCGCGGATATAAGCGTGCTGCTGATTTATGCCAAGAGGGGGTTCCATCATGCGTGATTGGATCCGGGAAGCGATTCCCGGCATAACAAATGAAGCCTGCGACAAATTTGTCGCATATTATGAACTGCTGATCGACTGGAACAGCCGCATGAACCTGACGGCGATCACCGAGCCGAAGGAGGTCGCCCAAAAGCACTTTGCCGATTCGCTGGCCGCGCTGCCGTATCTGACGGCGAGGGCAAAGGTTGTGGATGTCGGCACCGGGGCGGGCTTTCCGGGCGTGCCGCTTTTGATTATGCGGCCGGACTTACAGCTGACACTGGTGGATTCGCTGCAAAAGCGCATGAATTTTCTGAACACCGTTCTGCAAACGCTGGATTTACAGGCTGAAACCGTCCACGCGCGGGCAGAGGATTTCGGCAGGATGCCGCAGTATCGGGAAGCGTTCGACTTCGCGGTGTCCCGCGCGGTCGCGTCACTGCCGGTCCTGCTGGAGCTGACCGTGCCGCTTTTGAAGGTCGGCGGCAAAAGCATCTGCTATAAGGGCGACGCCGCGGCGGAGCTTGCGTCGGCGAAAAGCGCCCTGCATCTGCTGCATGCAAGCGCCGAAACGGTCATGATTCCGGCGGCCTATGGCGCACGCTCTTTGCTGATCTGTACTAAAAACGCACCTACTCCAAGGACGTATCCGCGCAAAGCCGGTACGCCGAGCAAGCAACCGCTGTAAGAACGACAATATATATACTGTAAACACACCATATAAAGCGAAGAATACCACTATTATGGTGCAAATATGATCCATATATCCGCCATCTGCCGGACAATATAGACTATAAACACACCATATCCGGCGCTGCTTCTATAATACAGCCTTTGTCGGCAGAAAGAAACCGAAGCAGCACGGCAGAACCAATACGCGTTAAAATGCATGTAAAGCGTATATTTTTGCAAAATTAGGGGTTGACAAGCAAAGCGGCTTGTGGTATGCTTGCCCCATCGTAAAGA
>JAFUDD010000040.1 GCA_017459315.1 Clostridia bacterium
GCACCTTCTCTTGCTCGATAAAGGCATTCAGGCCGATTCCCTCCGACTTGCGGAACAGCGCGGACAGGTAGTTCGGGGTCAGCCCCTGCGCGGCAGCAACCTCGCCGACCGTGATCGGACGAAACAGATTCTTCTGCACATAGGCGCGGCATTGCTCGATCTGATAGCCGGTGCGGTCGCGCCGCGTGTCGGCAACGAGCTTGGAGAATAGTACTGCCGCTGTCTGATAGATTTCAAACAATTCTTCTACGGTGGACGTTTTTTCCACCTCCTGCAAAAGCACATCCGAAAGATCGAACGATTCCTCCGGCAGCACGCCGCCGTCGATCGCCGCGCGGGAAAACAGCGTAATCGCCGCGACCACATCGTATTCAAAGGACTTTTTCGGCGTGCTTGCCGTTGCGCCGAGACGGTCCTTGAACTCCTCATACGGCAAAAAATCCATATTGCGGTACTGACCGCTGCGAATACGGCTCAAAATCCTATCGCCCCGTTCCAGCGGCATGCGATGGAGACCGTTTTCACTGTTGCGAAAACGGTATTTTTGCAGCAATGCTTTGATCTGCTTTTCGGACAATCTCTTTTTCATAGAAACAGCATACAAAAAAGTACGCTGAATTGCAAGAGAAAAAGATTGAAATACGAAAAATTTCGTAGAAATCCGAAAGACAAGACCGTCATGTTTATGTAAAATAGAATCATCAAAGGAACAAAATCCGGAGGGTTGCTATGGGGAAAATCATCAATGATCTGAAATGCAGGCTGCTGCAAAAAGCGATCTACGCAAAGCTCTACAAAGGGCACAAGCCAAACGAGTGGAAGCCATGGACTGCGCCGGAAGTGAAGAAGCTGGAAAACGGCTTGGTTTGTCGCAACGACATTAAATACGGTGAAACCTATCCCAACAGCTTTGCGGACATCTGGTATCCCGACGACAGCGAACAGAAGCGACCCGTGGCGGTGTACTTTCACGGCGGCGGCTTTATCTTCGGCAACAAGTCCGCAGGCGATCCGCTCCAGACCGGCAGCGGCGGTGTGGGAAAGCTCGAAGCCATCGTGCAGGCGGGCTACATTTTAGTCAATGCAGATTACGCTTTGGCGCCCGAGTTCCGGTTTCCAGTACCGATTCGCCAATGCGACGAGCTGTTTCGGTATCTGATCGTCCACCAAGAAGAACTGCATCTGGATATGTCTCGCGTATGCCTTTCGGGTGGGAGCGCCGGCGCAAATATGACGGAAATCTATGCTGCCTGCGTCTGCAATCCCGATTATGCGGCGATGCTCGGCGTCGATCCCGTTATGACCGCGGAAAACCTGAAGGTGCTCGACATCGACGAAGCCGCTTTGGACGCAAGCGTATTTGACAAAAACATGTACGCCATGCTGGGCTGTGCAACCGGTGCAAAGCACAATACCCCGGAAGCGGTGGCGATCATCAACGCGAAGAACTATATCCGCGATGACTTTATTCCGAGCTGGATCAACGCCTCCAACGAGCCGAATGATGAAACCGGCTATTTTATCACCGAGGGCCGCGGACTGAAAAAGAAGCTGGACGAGCTCGGCGTACCGAACGAGCTGGTTTTCTTCCCCGGCGCAAACCTGCCGCACGGGTATATGGACAATTTGGACGAACCGCACGGGCGCGAAGCGTTCGATCGGATGATGGCATTTATCAGACAATATATCTAAAAGGAGAACCCCATGGAAAAGCAGAAAAAGGTCAAAGTCAATAAGCACCCCGACTGGCGTTTGTCTACGGGAGAACGGTTCAACTATTACCTGTCGGATTCGGCGCGACTGTTCGGCACGTCGGTTTTTCAAACGTTTATGACGGCGTTCCTTGCGCTTCGCGGCGTGAAC
>JAFUDD010000479.1 GCA_017459315.1 Clostridia bacterium
GAGGACAAAACGGCGTGGATCTGCGCATAGATACAGTCGCGCACATCCTGTCTCGACAGGTCGAGCACCAGCTGATGGCGGCTCAGCGTCGGGACGCGGCCGGGGTTTTGCAGCGCGTAATCCGGATGCGCGCGGTACAGCTCCGAATCCGGAGAAACCATTTCCGGCTCCATCCAAATGCCGAACTGCATGCCGAGCTTGTGAATTTCGTCTGACAGATATTTCAGTCCGCCGGGCAGCTTTTTCTCATTTACGAACCAGTCGCCGAGCGAATTGGTATCGTCGTTGCGCTTGCCGAACCAGCCGTCGTCGAGCACAAACATCTCGATGCCGGACTTTGCCGCGGTGCGCGCAATCGAAAGCAGCTTTTCGGTGTCGAAATCGAAGTACGTTGCTTCCCAGTTGTTCACAAGCGACGGCCTTGCCTTGTCCCTATATGCGCCGCGGATCAGGTGCTCGCGGTATAGGTCGTGGAACGTGTGCGTCATGCCCGCAAGGCCGGTGTCCGAAAAGACGAGCACGGCCTCCGGCGTCTGAAACGCTTCGTCCTTTTCAAGCGTCCAGCAGAAGCCGTTCGGATGAATTCCCATCACAAGGCGCAGCTGCTCCTTTTGCGTCAGCGCGGCTTCGGCAAGGAAGTTGCCCGAATAGACGAAGCTCATCGCATAGACCTGCCCCTGCGTCTGCGTCGCGCTGTGCTCCATGACGGCGAGGAACGGGTTTTCCTCATGCGAGGAAATGCCGCGCTCGGACGCGACGCCCTGCCGTCCCCACGCGATCGGGCGGCGGCACGGCATACGCTCGTTCGACCAGAAGCCGTGCAGCGTCATCAGGTCGAAGTCCCGATTCGGCATATCGAGGCACGCGGACAGCGCCGACGTAAGCCGCACCGGCGCGTCGGCGCGGTTGGTGATCCTTGCGCTGCGCGTGATCGCATCGAGGTTTTCAAAGGCCGTATAGCAAAGCGTGACCTCCAGCTGCAGCACAGCATCGACGCAGTCGATCTCCAACGTCGTGCAGTCGCTTTCGCTCCCGAACGTGGCGGGAAGGCCGTTCAGCTTCGGCTTGCCGCCATAGATGCGGTGTCCGGCATAGCGCAGAGCGCAGGCGCGCCCGCCGTCCGCCGTTTCGACCGCGAGGCACGGCGTGCCGAAGTCCCCGACGCCCGCGGTCGGGTATTCGGACGGAATACTGCCCGTAAACCGCACCTGATCACCCGTCTCGCCGTAGACCGTCGGACGCTCAAAGCCGTACCAAAGCGATTGCCTTAGATTGCTGTCCGGCACGCGGCTGCCGTAATAGAGGTGCGTAACAAAGCCCTCCGCGTCGGTCAAGCCGATCCGGTAGCTCGAATGCGGCGTGTCAAGGCAGAACACGCGTTCGGCCGCGTCAAAATGAATGCCCATGTTCCCTCCGTTAAAATACAATTTCCATACCGTCGTAGGAGGCAAGCATGCCGTGCTCCGCGGCACGTGCGGAGATTTCCTCATGCAGCCATCCGCCGTTATGCGAAAAATGATTGACGACAAAGACGGTCTTTTCGTTCGCAAGCCCTTCCCGAAGCAGCAGATCCTTCTGCTCCGCAGCGTCTAAAAAGCCCATGTGATACTTGCCGTCGCGCTGACTTTGCTGCGTGCAGTCAAGGCTGACGAGCGACAGCGGCGTTGCAAAGCGATGCAGCGTTTCAAGGTTTTCCGCCGTCAGCGCGCCGGTGTCGTGCGCATACAGCACCGCCTTGCCGCCCTTTTCGATGCGGTAAAACAGGCAGGTTTCCTCCGGTGCATGCGTGGCGCGGAGCGCCGTAACCGTATAGTCCCCGACCGCGACCGTCTCGTTCGGCAGGATTTGACGGAACAAAAACCGTTCCCGCTCACCGCCGAGCCCGTGGCACGCCGCAAGCACCTTCCGTTCGACCGCGTCGCTGCCGTAGACCTGCAGCTGATACGGATAGGTATGCGTATACGGCTCGCGGAGCAGCTCAAGATCCGGCGGATAGCAATGATCCGAATGGCTGTGCGTGAACAGCAGCGCCTTGACCCTTTGCAGATCCAAGCCGAGGTACAGCGTATGCAGATAGTTGTCCGGCGGGAGGTCGAGCAGCAGATCGTCGTCGATCAGCGCCTGTGAACGCGTGCGGATATTTTTGCCGCCGAGCACGCGCGCCCTTTGACAAAGCGCACAGCTGCAGAATACGCCCGGCCAGGCCTCGCCCGCCGCGGTGCCGTAATACGTCAGTTTCATTTTAATCCACATGCCGGCGCGGCGACCGGCACAAATAGACATGAAAACGGAAGCCGCAAAATTTCCCGTTTTCTGGTACAATGTGTTTGAGAGAGGCACACTACAAAGCACGGTAGGAGGAGTTGCACGCAACTC
>JAFUDD010000480.1 GCA_017459315.1 Clostridia bacterium
TATGCCTCCTCGACCGTCTGGACGCCCAACGTCGCAAGGTCGATGTGCGGGTAACCGTTGGCACAGATGCCCATGATCTTGGGATCGGTGACAGTGCCGTCCGCGCCGTACTTGATTGCCGTGCCTTCGTCCACGAGGGCGGGCACGCCGTACAGGCGCGGGTCCGTACAGTACGCGGGGATCTCCTTCGTCTGCCCCGTCAGCTCGGATTGATACTCATAGAACGTATAATGCTGCGTTTTTACCGCACCGTTGACACGCAGCCAGTCGAGATCGTCGTTCCGTGCGTACACGTTGACCTCCGCCATCGCTTCTTCCAAGGTAGAGGCGGCGTTGGCGGGTACGGCGACGAGGCTCAGCGCCATTAAAAGCGTCAGCAGCATTGCTGTGATTCGTTTAGTCATATTGTAATCCTCCGAAAAAGCGAAACCGCACCCCTCGGTGCGGTTTCGCAAATCAATTTATTTTTATTCTTAAAGTGACAGGATGCAGTATCTCGTATACTGGTAGATATGATTATGATAATAGTCCCATGCGGCGACATAGTATCGGCTGTTCGGGCGGCTGTGAACGAGGTCGGTGAGCTCGCTCTCCCGCCACGGCCAGAACTTCGCGGTGTACGCTTCGTACTCAGCAGGCGTGGTCAGCTCGACCGTCGCCAGCGGCTTGCCGTCCTTCCACGCAGTCGGCTCTTTGCCGAGGGCGTTGTAGATCGTGTACTGCATCCGTCGCGTTTCGTACAGGTTACGCACGAACAGGCTATCGCTTTTTTCGCTGACGAAGTGGTTGACTGTCACTGCCGGAAGTCCCTTTTCCGGAAACAGGCTCCAGTTGCAGGTGGGTGTCGGCATATCTGGCATAGGGCCGTCCATATACACGTTGTTTTCCCAACGGGAAACGTCTTTCACCTCGTAGAATGTGCCGTCGTCGCAGGGGATCAGGTCGCCGGCCTTGGGGACGTACTTGCTCCCGTCCGTGGGCAGACTGACGATCCTGTTGGCTTGCGCCGTTGCCGCCTCGTCCTCATAGGGCGCATCGCTGTCGATCTGGACGGCACTACCGTCCCAGCTCACGTTGAAGCCCAGCGCCTTGCCGACGTCGCGGAGCTTGACGTAGTTGTTGCCGCCGATGTTGTAGGCTTCGAGTTGGACCTGTTGCCCGTCCACATAGATGGGCTGGCTGCTTCTCTCGGCCATGAGGCCGGCCGCTGCGTTGATCGCGTTTCCGTTCAGCAGGACACCGCCGATCAGGACGCCTGCGAGCATATAACTGACTTTTTTCATAATGATGTTCCTCCGTTCGTTTTGATTGTGCTTGCTTTGTGAGCGGATATCCTCCTTTCCTTGGTGTGCCTGCAACATAAACCAAAAAACCGGCGATGTCAAAGGTTTATTTTAAATACCTTTGCCGATATTTTATCGAAATTGCGATTGTTCGGAATATTTGCAAATTTTCGATGCTAACCCCCGAGGTCCGTTGAAAAAACGCGAAAATTATTTTTACTGACGCAGATATTTATTTCTCGATTGCCTGCACGACGACACGCTTGGTGGGTTGGTTGGCGAGACATGTCGTAATCGTGACGCGGTTGTCCGCCGTGGCCTGCAAGCGGCTCCAATCGGTGCTGGAGATCGTTCCGACGTAGCTGACCACATAGGTGCGCGTACCGTAGACGGTTGTGTAGGTGATGGTATCGCCGATCTTCAAGTCCTTGATGGAGCCAATGGCATAGGCGCTACCCCGGTTGTGCCCGCACAGCCCGAGGTTGCCGTCCCAAGCTGTGGTGGAGCTGTAATGCGCAATGCCCTTTGCCATGCTGCTGTCGGTCTCGCCCTCCCACACCTTCATATTGATGCCGAGAGACGGGATCTTGAGCGTGCCGATGCTGCCGTCCGAGCGTACCATGTCCGTGGCGCTGGTGTAGGCGGTCCTCTGATAGACCGTCACGGTCTGCGTAGGCGCGGGCGTAACCGTCACGATCTGCGGTGTTACATTCTTTATGCCGTTGACCTCTGCGACCGCTGCGGGGACGCCTCCTGAGTCGATGCTGTATCTGCCGAACGCGACTGTCCGGCCAAGCAGTCCCGCCTTCTCCATGACGCCGATGCTGGTGTTGCCGGTCACGCCGTATGGCAGCTCCGCCGCCTGATTGTCCGACACGTTTATGCCTCCGTAGTTATAGCGCGACCCGTAGACGTCCTCATAGTTCGTCGAGGGGTAATACTCCGGCGCGTCCGCACCCTTAAAGTTGTAGTCCGCGGCATTGGCACAGAGCGGTGACACAAGCGTCATCCCCAACACGAGCGCCGCGGCGAAAGCTTTACTTGCCCGTTTCATGTTCGATTTCCTCCATTTCTGTTGTATCTTCGTAGTCCGCGCCGACATATCGGCGCGGCCTTGCGCGGAGCAGCAGATATGCGCCCACGCCGATCAGTGCCAGCGCGATGCCCCCTCCGATGAGGTAGGGCGTTTTGTTTACGGACACGGAGGCCGCGACGCCCGAAAGCGAGCGCGATGCCTCTGCGTTATCGGTCAGGCTGCCCTTCGCACCGACATAGAGGACGGTATAGGTCACGTCCTTGATCTCCTCGCAGGAGACCGTGCCGATGTAGTCTGCGGTCGTGATGTAGCCGGTGGGCGTGCTGTACGACGCCTTGCCCGCGTAGGTGGCGACCGCCACATAGCTCGACGGAACAAGCACATCATCCACGAGCGCCGTGCCCTGCACCTGCCAATCCACGCTTTCCAGTTGGATGGTCTTGCCGTCCTTCACGGTCGTCGCGGGGACGTAAGCCATGTCGTTGCTGTCGAGGTTGCCGATCTCCTTAGTCTCGCGGATGGTATAGCTGCCGGAGCTATAGCCCGCCGGCTCGGTCTTGATTGTCGTATGGTCGAGCGCGAGAACGCCGGAATACCGCCCGTCGTCGTACTCCATTGTGGGATTGAGTGCGTCAAGGATCTCGGAGAGGTCTTTCTTTTTCGTCTCGACCGTGATCGTCTCGGTGTGCTCTTTCTGTGCCTGAAAGTCGTTCTCGTGCTTGGTGATGTCCGCGAACGTGTAGACGCAGCCCTCGTACTCAAAGGGGTCTTCGATCAGAGCTTCGGGGTTGGTGGCTGCCGGTACCGTGAAAACCTTGATGTACTGCTGCACGCCGTTGAGATTCTGCACGGTGGTGCTGCTCGGCACCCACATGGCAAACGCGCTGACCGACATCGCCAGCGCGAGGGCGCACGCGACGCCCCCTGTTATCAGTCGTTTCATGTTCGTTTCTTCTCCTCCGTAAAATGATAATTTACCGCGTAGTCCGTGTGCTCCCGAACATCCGCAAGCATACTGATGGATCGCTCAAGCGCCCGCATCGTATCTCGGGTCTCCCGCTTGACGAAGGGCGCGAGCAAAAGAATATCCTCGCCGCAAAACGTAAAAACGACACGGACGAGGATCTTGTTTTTCTCCCGCATTTCATAGAACTCGCTGTAGCGTTCCAGCGCGAAATGCTTGAAATGCGGCTCTTTCAGCTCACA
>JAFUDD010000481.1 GCA_017459315.1 Clostridia bacterium
GACCGGTCGGGTCCGGCTGATGCAAAAGCCCCTTATAGCCATCGCCGGTCGTGCGCGGCTTGTTCGTATAGATGCGCGGCACGATAAAGAGCTTGTCCTGCACCTTGTCCGCCACGGTGCGAAGCCGGCCGAGATAGTCGAGCACGCTGTCCTCGCGGTCCGCCGAGCACGGCCCGATGACTAACAGCAGCCGATCGTCCTCGCCGCGAAAGATTGCCTGCAAAGCGGCCTGCCGCTTTTCTACGATAGCCTCCATCTCGGCGGTGACCGGAAAACGTTCCTTCACCTCCATCGGGATCGCGAGCTTGCGCTCAAATTCCATATTCATAACGGTTCCCCCTTATTTGTCGAAATACGCGCGGCGCTCGGTCGAAAGCCGCATCTTGTCCATCAGCCCTTCGCGGTCGGAAGCTGCCAGCATGTTCCGCATCTCGGAAAGCTCCCCGATGAACCGATCCATCTGCAAAAGCAGCTCGTCCTTGTTCAGCAAGAACAGCTCGCTCCACATCGTTTCGTTGATTCGCGAAATGCGCGTGAGGTCGCGGAATGAATCGCCGGTGTAGTCCACAAGGTGTGTATTGTCGTTGCAGGTCATCAGCGCGACCGCGATGCAATGCGTCAGCTGCGATAAAAAGCCGATCATTTCGTCATGCTTTTCGGGCGAGAGCCGCGAGATCCGCCGAAACCCCAATAGCCTGCCGAGCGATTCGCACCAGGCAATCGCATCGGGCGTATTTTTGTCCGTCGGAACAACGATATAGTTGGCATTGTGGAAGATCCGGTCGTCCGCATTCTGCACGCCGGACACCTCGCGTCCCGCCATCGGGTGCGCCGCAATGAACTCCACGTCGGGGCGCAGCATGGCCTGTATGTCGTAGACGATGCAGGATTTCACGCCGGTCACGTCGGTGAAGTATGCGCCGGGCTTCAACAGATGCTGGTTCTCTGCGATAAACGCTTTGAACACCGAGGGGTACAGCGCAAAAATCACCGCGTCGGCCCTGCCCAGAAGCGCGGGATCGGGGTCGGCGGCGCCCGCCTCAATATAGCCGTTTTCGAGCGCAAACGCGATTGCGTTCGGGTCGCGGTCGATGGCGGCGACGTGGTAGCCGAGCCGGGACAGGGCTTTGGCGTAGCTGCCGCCCATCAGGCCGAGGCCGACGATCAAAATTTCACTGTTGCTGATCCATTGCATAGATATTGACTCCTAAGGCCTTAAGCTGTTCAAAGAAATCCGGAAAGCTCTTGCGCACGGCCTCTGCGCCGCAAATCTGCCCGCCCATGACCGTGCATAACAGCGCAAGCGACATGACCACGCGGTGGTCGTTGTGCCCGTCGAGCGGCGCGGTCGGCAGCAAAAGGCCGGGATACACCGTCAGCGTATGCGCATCCGCATCGGTGCGCACGCCGAATTTTAGAAACTCGGCCTGCATCGCGGCAACACGGTCGCTTTCCTTCAGCCGCAGCCGTTCGACGCCGGTGAACGTTGCGCCGTGCTTGGCCGCCGCCAGCGCAAACAGCACCGGCCCGAGGTCGGGACAGTCCGAAAGATCAAGCGTCGGCGTTCCGGATTCAAGCGCCCGAAAATACGCGCGATAGACGCGGTCGCCCTGCAGACTGTCTGCGGCAAGCCCCGTCACGGTCACGTCGCCGCCGAGCAGGTTCAGCCCTTCCAAAAAGGCGGCGTTCGACCAGTCACCCTCCACCGTTACGTTCTGCGGCATGTAGGTCTGCCCGCCGCGTACGGACAGGGTGTTTTCGCCGCGCCAATCGGCCTCGATCCCAAAGGTGTGCAGCGCGGACAGCGTGAGGTCGATGTAGGAGCGGCTTTCCACCGGCGGCAAAAGCGTAATCGTGCTGTCGCCCGAAAGCAGGGGCAGCGCGTATAAAAGCCCGGTCACAAACTGGCTTGAAATATCCCCGCGGAACCGGAAGTCCCCGCTTTGCAGTCTGCCCTGTACCATGACGCTCGTTTTGTCCTGCCGGTACGCGATCCCCTGCGTTTTGCAGATCGTTTCATATACCGACAGCGGGCGGGACAGCAGTTTTTCGGTGCCGCACAGCGTCGCCTTTGCCTCGGACAGCAGGCACAGCGGAAGCAAAAACCGCAGCGTGCTGCCGCTTTCAAGACAGCGCAAAACGGCTTCCGGCCTTTTGGCAGGATCGCAGCCGGTGACGGTTGCGGTGTCACCGTCCGTCGAAACGGACGCGCCGAGCGCCGCAAGGCAGGTTATCGTCGCTTCAATATCGCGGCTCATCGCAAGGCCGGACACCGTGCTCGTTCCGTTTGCGAGGCCCGCCGCAAGCAGCAGCCGGTGCGCCATGCTTTTGGACGGCGGCGCGGCGACGGTGCCGCGCGCTTGGGACGGCGCAATCGAAACGGTCATGCGTTCGCTCCTCCGAAACGGTCGATCAGATAATCCATCGCTTCGAGATACCCGTCGATGCCGTGCCCCATGATCGAATGGACGCAGGCAAGCCGGATATAGCTGATCTGCCGGAAATCCTCCCGCTTGGAAACGTCCGAAATATGCACCTCGACCGTCGGGATCGACACGGCCTTGACCGCGTCGAGCAGCGCAATCGACGTGTGCGTGTATGCGCCGGGGTTGATCACGATGCCGTCGGCGTCGCCGTAAGCGGCCTGAATCTTGTCCACAAGGTCGCCCTCGTGGTTCGATTGATACAGCTCGACCGCAATGCTTCGCTTGGCCGCGTGCTCGCGAACGCGGGCCTGCAGCGTCGCAAAATTCTGCGCGCCGTAGATCTGCGGCTCGCGGATGCCGAGCATATTGATATTCGGGCCGTTCAGCACAAGAATTTTCATGACAGCTCCTCCCAAATGATATGCGCGGTTTCGTTCGCGTTCTTGCCGGACAGGATATGCCTGTCCGCGGCGGCAAGATAGATCGGGTAACGCACCTGGAACAGCGCGCGCACCTTTTCGCGGTCGCTCGACAGCGGGCGATCCGACGAGGTTTTCAGCTCGTCCACAGGCCGGTCCAGGAACAGCAGATACCCGTTTTTGCGCAGCGCATGCACGTTCTCGGCCTTCAGCACGGCGCCGCCGCCGGTCGAAAGCACAATACCGCTTTGCTTGGACAGTTCCGAAATGATTTCGGTTTCGACGGCGCGGAACGCGGCCTCGCCGTTGGCCGCAAAGTAGTCCGGGATCGGCATACCGATGCGCTCGGCGATCACCTTGTCGCTGTCGTAAAACGGCCGGTGCAGCAGTTCCGCAAGCCGCGTGCCCACGCGCGTCTTGCCGACGCCGGGCATCCCGATCAGCACAAGGTTCTGCTTATCGAGCAGCGTTCTTTGGTACAGCCGATCGATCACGTCCAGCGGGAACGCTTCGCCGGTGAATCGCTCGGCGGCGCGCACAGCCTGTGCCACAAGCATGTACAGCCCGTTCGCGGCGGGAATGCCCTGCGCTTTTGCCGATGCGACCAGCTCGGTGCACAGCGGCCGGTAGATTGCGTCGAACACACCGGATAGGTGCGAAAATGTCGCAAGATCGATCGGCTGCGCGTCGTCCTGCGGATACATGCCGCAAGGCGTTGTGTTGAGAAGGATATCGGTATTTTGGCGCTTTTTCGCTGCCGTTTCATAAGAGATCGCGCCGCCCTTGCCGGTGCGGCTGACCTTTTCGATCCGCTTTGCGCCGAGCGACCGGCAGACCGCATACGCTGTGTTGCTTGTGCCGCCGGTGCCCAGAATCAGGACGTTTTTGCCGCGAACCGTGATGCCCACTTTGCCGAGTGCCAGCCGCATCCCGTCAAAATCCGTGTTGTCGCCGATCAGTCTGCCGTCGCGGTTCACGATGGTATTGACCGCACCGATGGCCTTGGCGCGCGGCGAGATTTCGTCAAGGTACGGGATCACGGCCTGCTTGTAAGGAATCGTTACGTTGATGCCTTTGAAATCCTTCTGGTGCAAAAATGTCACAAGATCATCCGGGGCAAGCTCCTTCAGTTCATAGGCATAGCGGCCGAGCGATTCGTGAATCTCTTTGGAAAAGCTGTGCCCCAAGGGGCAGCCGATCAAGCCGTATTGCATAGACGCCTCCTATTTCGCTGCCCACCAGTCCGTACCGAACCGGCCGGTCAGCAGATCGACCAAAACGAGCGCGGTCACGGTGTCGATCACGGCGCGGGCGCGGTGGACGATGGCGGGATCATGCCGCCCCGAAAGCGTCAGCGTCGTTTCCTCGTTTCGGAGAAAATCGACGGTCCTTTGCTCGCGGAAGATCGACGGCGTGGGCTTGACGGCGACGGAAAACCGGATCGGCATACCGTTTGTAATGCCGCCGTTGATGCCGCCGTTATGGTTCGTTTCGGTTACAACGCGGCCGCCCTCCGTGCAAAACGCGTCGTTGGCCTCGCTGCCGCGCATGTCACAGAGCGCAAACCCGTCGCCGAACTGCACGCCCTTCACGGCGGGCACCGCAAACAGCGCGTGGGAAAGCACGCCTTCGACCGTGTCAAACCACGGTTCGCCGACGCCTGCGGGCATGCCGACCACAGCGGTTTCGAGCACGCCGCCGACGCTGTCGCCCTCGCTTGCCGCGCGTTCGATGGCATCCTGCATGGCCTTTGCCGCATCGTCATCGAGCACCGCAAAGCGTTTTGCGCGCAAAGCCGCCAGATCGACGGCAAGGTCCGAAAACGGCCGGTCCGCGATCCCGGCGCACCGCGCGATATGCGTGCCGAGGGTTATGTTCTTTGCGGCAAGCATCGTCTGCGCGATCGCGCCCGCCGCAACAAGCGGCGCCGTCAGCCGACCGGAAAAATGTCCGCCGCCGCGCGGGTCGGAAAAGCCGTGATATTTTGCGTAGGCCGTATAGTCGGCATGACCGGGGCGCGCCACGGCGCGCAGCCGATCATAGTCGCCGCTGTTGACGTTCGTGTTCGGAATCAGAATGCACAGCGGCGTCCCGGTTGTTTTGCCCTCGAATACGCCGGAGACAATGGAAAATTCGTCGGCTTCGCGGCGGGCGGTCGAGATTTTGCCGTAAGGACGGCGCAGGTCAAGCGCCGCTTTGATTGCATCCTCGTCCACCGGGATGCCGGGGCAAAGCCCGTCGAGCACCGCGCCGATCATGGCGCCGTGGCTTTCGCCGAACAGCGTTACGGTGACGGCGCTGCCGTAGGTGTTTTTCATGGGAACCTCCTTACCGGGTAACGACCGATTCGATCAACGGACGGAGCGACGCAAGCGGCACCGTTTCGATGCGGCAGGAGCCGATCTCATCCACGCGTACGACCGCCACATGGTCGGCGTTTGCTTTTTTATCATGCGTCAGCGCGGCATAGACATCTTTGGGATCGAGCGCCGCATGCGTCGGCAGGCCGAGCTTTTTCAGCACAGGCAACAGCCTTGCCTGCACCGGCTCGCTGCACATCGGCAGCATCCCGACGGCGACGCACTCGCCGTGATACAGCGCGCCGTTTGCCGCGCTTTCGATGCCGTGGCCGATGGTGTGTCCGAAGTTCAGGATCCGCCGCAGGTTCTGCTCGGTTTCGTCGCGCTCGACCACGTCGCGCTTGATCATAACGGCGCGGGCGATCACCTCGTCGATGTCTTTTTCCGGATCGCCGTTCTCGAACATCGAAAACAGATCCGCGTCCGAGGTCAGCGCCATCTTCACGGCTTCGGCAAGGCCGTTATGAACCTGCCGCGCGGGAAGCGTTTTCAGCGTGTCGGGGTCGATCAGCACGTCCTTCGGCTGCTTGAATGCACCGATCACGTTCTTGATCCCCGCAAAATTGATCGCGGTCTTGCCGCCGACCGACGCGTCCACCGAGGACAGCACCGTCGTCGATACCGTGTAACAGTCGATCCCGCGCATGTACACCGACGCCGCAAACCCGCCGAGATCGGAAACGACCCCGCCGCCCACGGTCACAACGCAGTCCCTGCGGGAAAAGCCCGCCTCGAGCATTCGATCCAATATGCGTTCGAGCACGGCAAAGCTCTTGCTGCCTTCGCCCTGCGGAACGGTCATCAAAACCGGCGTTTGGCACGCGGCGGCAACGGCCTCGGCGTATTGGGGAGGTACGCCGTCGTCGGTCAGGACAAGCGCCTTGCGGTCTAAGGCAAAGTGCGTCCCGACCGCTTGCAGCGCACCGCGCTCTATGAGAATCGGATAGCTGTGCTCCTTCAGCCGAACGGGTATTTGCATGGGGGCTCTCCTTTTTTGTGTACCGATAAAAAACGACGGCTCCGTCCGCGGAGCCGCCAAAGAAACAGCGTGAGCGGAACGGTCAGCAGGCGCGGCAATAGCGGCATGCAAAGGCGCAGGCCGTAAAGCCGGTATAACTGCCGCTGCGAAGGCTTCGCATAAGGGGTCTCCCTTCCGTCACGATGGGTAAAACGTATGGATAAAATGTAGCACCGCGGCCGGTAAAAGTCAAGGCATTTTCCCGGTTTGTATATAAATTTACGGCGCGCGTCCCGGATTATGTACAAAGTATGAAAAAGAAAGGGGGTTGGGACTTTTCCGAGAGCGGAATCGGATATTTTGAAAACTCATTTTGAAGAAACATCGAAAAGCGGGACGTCCGCCTTTTGGCTGTGATACGATGACCGAACCACGGAGGTGATCGTATGAAGCGGAGACGGAAGCTGACGGCCCTGCTGATGCTGCTGTGCGCTGCTATGGCGCTGCTGCCGACGGCGGCCGCAGACGAGCTGCCCGAGCAGCTTGTGAAAACGACGGCTGCCAAGGCCTCACAAACCGCAAAAGGGCCTGTGCAAAACGATATGCTGACCGAACAGATCGCGTCCACCTACACGGCGGCCAAGGCCAAGTCAAAGGTCAAGACGTTCAAGGGCCGGTGCGCGGCGTATGTGAACCGGCAGCTGGTGCTGCTCGGCATCAACAAGTCCTATATCGGCTGCAACGGCAACAAGGCGTACGATGTGTATTGCCGCAAGGAAACGACCGACGGCGGCTATACGATCCATGCCTATGGCGCAAAACAGTATTCGCTGGAGGAGGCGCTGCTCGCCATCGAAGCGGAGAATCCCCATGCGCGCTATATCATGGTCGGCTTTCAAAAGGGCACAAGCTCGGCGGGCAAGAAGTACGGCCATGTGCTGCTGATCCACGGCATTGAAAACGGCGAGGTTTATTTTTCGGACAGCTATGCGCAGACCGTGGAGGACGTGCGCTATGAGGAGGGCGAACCGATCGTCTGCTCCATCGCCGTGTTCTGCGAGCAGTACAAAAAATACAAGCTGGACGGCGTGATTTGGTTTGCATGAAAGGGTTTGGCTCCGTGCGCAAAGCGCGGGGCTTTTTCTTTTATGAAAAACGCCCTGCAGACATGAAAAAACCGTGTGCAAAGTCGCGCGCGGGGCTTGCAAGCGGGACGGTTTTTCGGTAAAATAGGGGCAGTACAAACGGAGGTGGCTTATGAAAGTCAGTCAATTACTCGGAGAACGATTCAAGGAACGCGCGTTTGAGATCGAAAGTCAGAATCTCATGACGCGCGGCGGTTATATGAAGCTCGTCGGCAACGGCATCTATTCGCTGTTCACACCGACCAAACGCATCCAAAACAAGATCGAGCAGATCCTGCGCGAGGAAATGGACGCGATCGACGGGCAGGAGGTGCTGTTCCCGGTCGTTATGCCGGCAACGCTCTGGCAGTCCTCCGGCCGCTGGGAATCCATCGGCAAGGAGCTGCTCCGGTTCAAGGATCGCAGCGGTGCGGATATGGTGCTCGGCATGACGCACGAGGAAGCCGCGGTGCACATGGCGATGAACGTGGCAGGCACGTATCAGAAGTACCCGTTCATGATCTATCAGATCCTGACCAAGTTCCGCGATGAGCCCCGCGGCCGCGGCGGTCTGATCCGCGTCCGCGAATTTACGATGAAGGACGCGTATTCGTTCCATACCTCGCAGGCGGATCTGGAAGCGTACTATGAGCGCGCCTATCGCGCCTATGAGCGCATCTATGCCCGCGCAGGCGTTCCGGAGGTTGTGGCAGTCAAGTCCGATTCCGGCATGATGGGCGGCAAGGTCAGCCACGAATTCATGCTGCTCTGCGATATCGGCGAGGATTCCATCGTCATTTGCCCGGAATGCGGCTATCGCGCGAACATGGAGGCGGCGGAAACGCTCGTTGATAACGCGAAGGACGAAACGCTGCTCCCGCTCACCGAGGTCTTTACCGGCGAAGCCAAGACCATCGAGGAGGTCTGCGACTTGTTGAAGGGTGACGCGAAAAAGTCCTGCAAGGCGGTCGTGTATCAGCGCAACATGGATGACAGCTATGTGCTGATCTTCACGCGCGGCGATCTCGAAATCAACGAAACGAAGCTGACCAACTACCTCAAGACTGAGATTCATCCCGCCGTCGATATCGACGCGGCGAACCTCGCCGCCGGCAACATCGGCCCGGTCAACCTCGAAACAACCGCAACCGTTTTGTTCGACCGTTCGATCCGCGACGCGCAGAACCTGGTTTGCGGCGCGAACAAGGCCGAATACCATTACACCGGCTTCACGCCCGCGCGCGATCTGCCGGAAAACACCGAATATCTCGACCTCAGTAAGACGCAGGACGGCTTTGAATGTCCGGCGTGCCATAAGCACAGCTTAAAGATCAGCCGCGGCATCGAGGTCGGCAATATCTTCCAGCTCGGCAAACGCTACACCGAAGCGATGGGCATGACGTTCGACGACGCGAACGGCAACCGCGTGAACCCGATCATGGGCTGCTACGGCATCGGCGTGGGACGCTTGATCGCGTCGGTCTGCGAGGTGCGGCACGACGATTACGGCCCGATCTGGCCGATCACGATTGCGCCGTGGCAGGTCGAGGTCTGCGCGCTGCGCGTGGATAACCCGCAGGTGCGCGAAGCTGCCGACAATCTCTATAAGGCACTGACCGATGCGGGGATCGAGGTGATTTACGACGACCGTCCGGTTTCCGCAGGCGTGCTGTTTTCCGACGCGGACCTGCTCGGCTGCCCGCTTCGCGTGGTCGTCAGCCCCAAGACGCTGTCCCGCGGGTGTTTCGAGCTTTCCGCGCGCGACAAGTCGTTCCGCGAGGATATCGACCCGCAGTTCGCCGTGTCCGAGGTGTTCGCTAAGATCGCCGAGCTGACGAGCGCGATCAACGCAAAGGTGCCGGAGAGACTGTAAGACGGAGGGAGACATTTCTTTTCTTCTGTGAAGAAGAAAAAGAACCGAAAAGAAGGCAAGGAAGGGGCTGCCGCCCTTTCGGGTCATCTCTTCACGGTCAAAAACATCTGCTTTCTTTCTCATGAAAGAAAAGAGAAAAAACCAGGAAGTCCCAGCCCCGAAAGGAACCGCCATGAACATACTGCATCTGAAATACGCCGTCGAGGTCGCGGACGCGGGTTCGATCAACAAAGCCGCCGAATCGCTGTATATGGGGCAGCCGAACCTGTCCCGCGCGATCAAGGAGCTGGAAAGCTCGCTCGGCATCATCATTTTCGACCGCTCGGCGCGCGGCATGGTGCCGACCGCCGACGGCGAGCAGTTCTTGACGTATGCGCGCAAGATCCTTGCCGAGATCGACGAGATCGAAGCGATCTACCGCGACGGCACGGTGAAAAAGCAGCGTTTTTCGATCTCCGTTCCGCGCGCGAGCTATATTGCCGAGGCGTTCGCGCGGTTCTCCAACGACATCGGCCCCGACGCCGCCGAGATTTTTTATATGGAGACAAACTCCAATCGCGCCATCGAAAACATCCTGCGTTCCGATTACCGGCTTGGCATCATCCGGTATTCTACCGAGTATGACCGGTATTTCGAGGCCATGCTCCCCGAAAAGGGCCTGACCGCCGAAACCGTCACCGAGTTTTCCTACCATCTTTTGATGCACAAGGATCATCCGCTTGCGAGCAAGAAAACGATCCATCGCGCGGACCTTTCGCCCTACATCGAGATCGCGCACGCCGATCCGTATGTACCGTCCCTGCCGGTCACGGAGCTTCGAAAGAACCTGCTGAACCCGGAGATCGAGCGCCGCATCTTCGTGTTCGAGCGCGGCAGCCAGTATGACCTGCTGTCAGAGAACCACGATACGTTCATGTGGGTCTCGCCGGTGCCGCAGACCACGCTCGACCGCTTCGGCCTTGTCGAGCGCGTCTGCAAGGACAATACGCGCATCCACCGCGACGTGCTGATCGCCAAGACCAACTATCGCTTCACCGACCTCGACCTGCGCTTCATCGCGGAGCTCGAAGCCGCGCGGGATAAGTATGTGCCGTATGAGGGGTAAAACCGCATGACAGAATGGCAGACGTGCGACGCGTCTGCTTTTTTGTTCCTTTACGCGGAGGATTCGATAAGTTATATCGATAAAATATGATGGATATGCGGGTTTTGACCTTGCCGAGGGCGCGGCGGGTGTGGTATAATGCAGACAGCATAAAACCGTATCGGTCACGCAAGTGAGGAGGCACTATGGAGCAAAAGTCGCTGCCCAAGCAGACGCTTGGTCGATTGCCGAAGTATTTGAGCTATCTGCGCGCGCAGCCGCACGGCGAAGAGGATTTCATTTCTTCGACGACGATTGCGCAAGATCTCGGCATCGGCGAGGTGCAGGTGCGTAAAGACCTGCATGCAGCGTCGGGCGACGGACGGCCGCGCATCGGCTATCAGACCTCGCAGCTGATCGAGCGCATCGAGGTTCTGCTCGGTGCGCATAACCCGACCAAGGCGGTGCTTGTCGGCACCGGCAAGCTCGGCAAGGCGCTGCTGAACTATCGCGGCTTTTTGATCTTCGGCGTCGATATCGCGGCGGGCTTCGATCTAAAGCCCGATCCCGACGCAGGCGACAAGCCGATCTATCCGATGGATCGGTTTGCGGACTATTGCCGCGAAAACGGCATAAAAATCGGCATCATCACCGTTCCCGGCAGCGCGGCGCAGAGCGTCGCGGATCTAATGGTCGAAAACGGCATCAC
>JAFUDD010000482.1 GCA_017459315.1 Clostridia bacterium
ACCTTTTTCGTTTGCAGCCGCAGCAACAGCTCGGTGCAGTAGCCGTAGGTCAGCTCGCTCGTCTCGGTGAAGCGGTCAAGGTCGAGCGAAGCGGTTTTCGGCGCGGCTGTTTCGTTTTCCTCTGCCACAGCTTCGCCGCGCAGCGCGGCCGCCATGCCCTCCACAATGTACAAAAGTCCTGCGCCGCCCGAATCGACGACACCTGCTTTTTTCAAAACCGGCAGCTGCTTAGGCGTCTCGGAAAGCGCGGTTTGCCCGTAGGCGAGAAAGCCCTCAAAAAACGCTTCCATGTCAGCGGGCTGTGCGGCCGATGCCTGCTCGCTTGCGCGCCGCGCGACTGTCAGGATCGTTCCCTCGGTCGGCTCGGACACCGCGGCATAGGCGTGCTGTACGCCCGCCCGGAACGCGTCGCCCCAAAGGGAAGCGTCTGCGCTGTCCGCACCGCAAAGCCCCTCGGCCACGCCGTCAAAGAACTGCGAAAGGATCACGCCCGAATTGCCGCGCGCCGAAAGCAGCATCCCATCCGCAATCGAACGCGCCGCCGCGCCAATGGGTTCGCCTGCCGCCGGCATCCGGTTCACACCGCCCGCGATGGTTAAATACATATTGTCGCCCGTATCCCCGTCCGGGATCGGGAACACGTTCAGATCATTGACCTCGTTTGCGTGGCGATGCAGCATCTGCGCCCCGCCCTGCAGCAGCTCCCAATACCGTCTGCCGTCAATCCGCTGTGCTTCCATGGCTTATTTCTCCGCGATCCGATAGGTGATTTCCTTGCCGTAGCCGAACAGCGCGACCGCATCCGGCCCGATCGACGCGCCGATGATCGGCCCGATGTAGCCTGTGTAAATGTCCTTGCACGGGATCGCCTCGCGCACCATGGCCTTGAACGTTTCGATCTCCTCTTTTGAGCAGTCCGAATGTGCCAGATACAGAACCTGCTCCTCCGGCTCGATCAGCTCGTCCTTGAGCATGGCGATCATTTCCCGGAACGAGCCCAAGCGCCCCTTGGCTTTTTTGATCGCCGTCTGTTCGCCGTCCGCATCGGTCACAAGGATCGGCTTTACGCCGAGCAGGTTGCCGAAGAACGCCGACGACGCCTTGACCCGGCCCGCCCGCTTCAAGCTGTCGAGCGAATGTACGGTCACGACCTGATGGAGATACTTCAGCTTTTCCTCGGCATACGCCGCGACCTCCGCCGCCGTCGTGCCCTCCGCCGCAAATTCCGCCGTGGTGATGGCCAAAAGCCCCTCGCCCATGGACGCGTGCTTGGAGTCGATGCAGTAAATTGAGGCGTCAGGGTATTCCGCCTGCAGCTTTTTGGCGAGCACCGACGCGGTGTTGACCGAGCCGCTTTGCTTTAGCGAGCAGCCGATATACACGATGTCGCGCCCCGCGTCCAAATGCCTGCGGAACACACGGTCGAACTCGTCCACCGGCACCTGCGTCGTCGTGACGCGGTTGCCCGCCCGCATGAGGTTGTAAAGCGCGTGCACCTCGTCCGGCGTCCACGCAAGGTCGGCGGGACTGGTCTTGCCCTCGTAAACCGTATTCATCATGCAATAGTCAATGTGATAACGCTCCATCAGCTCCGGCGTCAGGTCGGAGCAGGAATCCGTAATAATCTGTACCTGTCTCATTTTGCAAATCTCCTTCTGTGCGGTAGGGCGGCTTTGGAGCCTGCCTCTTCCGATGATAGAAGACATTTTAGAAAAGAAATCTAAACCGAATCGAAACAAAACAACAAAAAACGCCGAATTTACGGCGTTTTTGCATACTATAGACAAATGCGGTTCAGTTCTTTTCGGGAAGCAGCACGGTGAACGCTGCGGTGTTTTCATCCCCGCCCGCCGTGACCGATCCGTTATGCAGCTCGACAATGGCCTTGACGACGGCAAGACCGACGCCGTTGCCTTCGCCGGCATGGGATTCGTCCCCTTGATAGAACTTTTGGAAAATGCGTTCCCGCTGCTCCGGCAGGATCGTGCTGCCGGTGTTGGCGACGGTCACGGAAAGCTGATTGTAAACGCGATGGATATGCACGGACACCGTGCCGCCGGGGTTGCAGAACTTGATCGCGTTTTGCAGCAGATTGATCCAAACCTCCTTCAAAAGCTCCTCGTTGGCCGTGATCTCGTATTCGGCAAAGTCCAAATCCCACTCGATCCCTTTCCGGCTCCACATCTTCTCCAGCAGCAGGATGCAGCTTCGGAGCTGCTCGGAAAGATTGAAGGTGGTTACATCTGTCAGTATGACTTGGTTTTCGACCTTCGTCAGATTCAGCACATTCGTTGCCATCGCGGACAGCCGCGCCGATTCCTCCTCGATGATATCCAGATATTCCTGCCGCTTTTCCGGCGCGAGATTGTCCCTTTTCAGCAGCTTTGCAAACCCGGCAATCGAAACGATCGGCGTCTTGAATTCGTGGGAAAAATCGTTGATGAAGTCCGAGCGCAAGATCTCCGTTTTCCCAAGCTCCTCTGCCATCGTATTGAAGCTGTCGGTAAATTCGCGGATCGCCGGATGCCGGGCAAGCGGCTGGTTCAAGACAAGCCGCGTGCTGTAATCTCCGGAGGAAACGCGCTTCATGGCGGCCAAGATGCGGTTCATCGGGCGCATCATGATCCGGCTTAAAACCAGCGTAAGCCCTGCGCCGATGATCAGACTGATCCCGACAAGGAACAGTACCAAAAGCGTCGTGTTGTTGAAAACGTTCTCTGCCAGCTCGGCAATCGCGCCGGTCTTTTGCAGCACAAAGAGCAGCGCGCCGATCACCAAGGCAACGGCAAGCAGGATCAAAAACACCACGCCGCCGAACAGCAGCGTCAGGGCCGTGCGCGTTGTGCGATCCTCTTTATGTGTTCTCATGCTTTTTCACCGCCCTGTAACCAAGTCCGCGCACGGACTCAATCGAAAATTCGTCCCAGTTCTCGAACCGCTTGCGAAGCCGCCCGATATGCACGGTCACGGTTTCCCTGCCGGTTTCGCTGTCGGCGCCCCAGATTTCGTCCATCAGCTGAATCCGCGTGAAGATCTTGCCCGGATAGGACAGCAGCTTATACAGCAGCAAAAATTCCTTCTGCGGCAGCACGACGCGCTCGCCCGCGCGCTCGACGGTCATGCTGTCGTAATCCAGTACGATGTTTTCGAAGGAAATCCGTCTTTCGTTGGCAATCTGCGCCCGGCGCAGCAGCGCCTTGATGCGCAGAAGCATTTCCGTTTCATCGACAGGCTTGGTCATATAATCGTCTGTTCCGGCCAAAAAGCCCTTGTGCCGGTCGATGGGCAGCTGCTTGGCGGAGATCATCAGAACCGGCAGCGCCGCATTGGTTCGCCGCAGCTCCTCGGTGAAGGTATAGCCGTCCATCTTCGGCATCATAATGTCCAGCACCACCAAATCAATATAGGTGCTGTCCAGCACGGAAAGGGCTTCCTCTCCGTTGCACGCGGTCGTAACGGCATAGTTTTCTTCCTCCAACACCGCCTGCATGTATTTTCGTGTGTTTTGATCGTCGTCTACAACGAGTATATGAAACATGCTGTCGAAGCCCTCATGCGATCAAACGGCTTTTTCTGCAACAGGTCAGTTATAGCCTGACGCATTCTCGCCATTCGCATATCTTTCTTGCGGCCGTTCCATGCCGTTTTCGGTCGATTCTGTTGCTTATCCCTTTCTGTTTTTACCGTTATTCTGCGTTTACTGTGTATTATAATAAATATCTGTTACCTATGTCAAGCATAGTGGGCGGAGGTATCGTGAAGCTGTTGCCGTATCGCGCTGTCCTTGCGAAGCCGATCTATGCACATGCTTCCGATTCGTCGGTGCGTTTGCAAAACACGGAGAAAGTGTGGACAGCATTTGATGCCGAACGGGCTTACTGTTACCAGTGGGAACATCCCCGCATTTTGCGCCGGTGTCGGGCAAGGCCGGCGCAGGCCGGTCTGCGCTGTGTAATCTCGTCGCCCGGTTTCACAACCAAAGACCATGCCGGAGAATGGGAACACGCCAAAACAGTAAGCAGCATGCCCTTCTTTCCTCTATTTTCTAGTAAGACGTGTCGTGGCAGAATGACCGGTTGTAGATGGATGCGAAGGGTCACGACATTTTTGCGGCAGCCGCAGC
>JAFUDD010000483.1 GCA_017459315.1 Clostridia bacterium
ATACGAATTTCAAATCGGATGCTCCGCTGGAAATGAAGTATTCTCAGCTTGGCAGTTTTGAAACTGCTTATACAGAGTTTCCCTCGGACAATGCCTCCATCGGAAAAGTGCGCGTTTGGTATCCGAAGGCGTTAGAGAACGGTGAAAAAATCTGGCCGATGATCATGGTCGTCAATGCAAGCGGCACGCCCGCCGCCTCCTATGAACCGTTTTTCCCACGCTTAGCGTCCTGGGGCTTTATCGTGGTCGGCAACGAGGACGGACAGACCGGAACCGGCGAAACGGCCTCCCTTACTTTGGATTATATACTGCATATTCCGGACGACAGCGTGCTTTGGGGCAAGATCGACTATGACAGCATGGGCATCATCGGCTATTCCCAGGGCGGTGCCGGCGCGATCTGTGCTGTGACAAATTACGAAAACGGCGCGCTCTATAAGGCGATGTTTACGGGGAGCGCCGCCTATCCTACGCTTGCCAAAAACATGGGCTGGGAGTATGACGTGTCCAAGATCATGATCCCGTATTTCATGGCTGCCGGAACCGGCAAATCCGACGATTCCGGCAACGATCCTGAAACAAGCTACGGCGGCGTCTCGCCGCTCTCCGCGCTGATCGCAAACTATGACAGTATCGCTGATAACGTGCCGAAGGTTAGGGCAAGAGCGGTCGGAGCAGAGCATGAGCAGATGCTGATGCGCTCGGACGGATATATGACCGCCTGGATGCTCTATCAGCTGACCGACGATGCGGAGGCGGGCTCGGTATTCCTTTGTGAGAACGCAGAAATCCTTCACAATGACAACTGGCAGGACGTGAAGAAGAATCATTAACGAAAAGGATCGTCGCTGCATAAGTTTCTCTTAAAGAGTGTCTTCATGCGGGACGCCGATAAGAAAGCATATCGTCCTTCTGAACGGTATCAATAACCTAACTGTAGCATTCGATATGAAAAAAGCCGGCATTGGTAATGCGGGATGCCGATAAGGAAGCAAATAATCCATATCGGGCTTTGCAGTAAGGGCTAAGAATATGTGGAGAAAGCAGAGTGTTTTCTCCACATGTTTTTTGAATATCAGACAAAATGCTCGAAGGCGCAGCAATGCGCCTTTTTCTTTGCACCGATTGAGAACCGCTCTTAGGGAATGAAGGAGCGCGGAACCATCGGTATGGAAGCAGATGGATACGCATGGCGTCTGACTTGAAACTGTAACAGTTCTGGCGTTTTTTACATTTGGGATTGACAGAAACAGCATTTGCGTATACGATATATTTTGGTAGTATAGAAGCAAAAGCGGAGCGCGCGGGGAGGTTACGAATGGCGAGGTTTTCGGAGCTTTTTCCGCCGTACGGCGGCGATCAGCCGTATCTGTATTTTTGCTTTTCAGATGCGGATAAAGATCGGCTGCGGCCGCTGTTTCGACGGCTGTACGAACGCGGCTGCCGCATCTGGTACCCCACGGGGCACAGCGGCACCGTAGCAGAGCGCGAACGGCGCGATGCGCGTATGCGCAAGGCACGGCTTGTGGTTCTGTATCAAACCAAACGTGCGCGTACGGATCAGGCGGTAAAGAGCGCAGTACTCGTTTGTCAGGAGAAAAGCATCCCGATCATCAGCATCGACGTAGATAATGCGGAAAGCACGCTGTCCATGGGGTTGGATTCGCGCGCAGTGCACATCAAGCTGCGCAGCGTCGATGCGGCGGAAGCAGCATTGCTCCATGCAGACGGATTTTCGCAGGAGTTGATCGGTCCGCCGCTGCCCGTTCGCAAAAAGGCTGTTCTTGCGATCGCAGCCGCAATTGTCGCCGCGGCGTTTCTGCTGATCGGCGCAGCGGTTCTTGTACGACGTCTTCGCGCGCCATCGATCGAAAAAACTGGTGATACTGTTTTCTTTTCCGATCCCGTTCTGACTGCAGCGGTACGCGACGCGCTCAGCGGCGAACCGATCACCGAAGAGTCGATTGTAACGGTTACGACACTTCGTTTTGACACTTTACCCGAACGCACGGATGAGTTTGCCCTGCTTTCCAATCTTTCCCGAATTGAACTGAATCAGACGAACGCGGTCGATGCCGCTCCGCTTCTCGAACGGTATGATATCGTGCTGACGGGAGGCGGATCATGAGCGTCTACTTTAAGCCATATGAGGGTCGCCGTCCCTATCTTTTCATCAGTTATTCGCACCGCGATTCCGAAGCGGTTCTGAAAGCCATTACACTGCTGCACAACCGCAAACTGCGACTGTGGTACGACGAGGGCATTCCGGCGGGCAGCGATTGGCCGAAGAACATCGAAGAGCATATGCAAAGCTGCTCTATGGTGTTGTTCTTTGTTTCCGAAACAGCTTTTGCTTCACCCAACTGCCGAAGCGAGATCGAAGCAGCGCTTGTTCTGAAGAAGCCGGTTCTGCTGCTGCCGCTTTCGGATACGGCGCCGAACGCAGAATGGAACGATCTGCTTTCACAATGCACAAGGCTTTCGTCCGGTTCCGATGCATCTGCACGTGCCGAAACCATTCTTTCCTGCAAACAGATCACGCGCGCATATTATCGCAAGCCGTTTGAAAAACTGCGTTTTGATTGGTTGATGCTTGTGCTCGCGATGCTGCTGTTTGCCGCTGCAGCGGCAGGTCTGTATGCGCTTATGACCGGTCGATTGGACGCCTATCTCCTGCCAAACCCGACACCCGTACCTACGGCACGACTGACGCCGACCCCCACGCCTGTGCCGACCGAAACGCCGGAGCCGACGGCGACACCGTATGTTCCCGGCATGGATACGGTCGCGTTCCCCGATGCAAAGCAGGAAGCAGCGGTGCGCAATGCGCTGGGTATTCCTGATGGCGATATAACACTGTCCGATCTCGGCGGCGTGACGGAACTGCATTTTTGCGGCACGATGGTGCTGAACGATCTGTCGGCAATCGAATACACAGACGGCGCATACGCCGTAAACGGTGCAAAGCCGCTGATGGGTTCTGTCGAGGATCTTTCCGTGATCGGACGAATGCCGTATCTCAGAACTCTTTCCCTTTTGATGCAGCCGGTACAATCGCTTGCTGCACTTGATCGGCTCGTGCTTTTGAACGAATTGAGCCTTGCGGGTTGTGCAAGCGTGACCCTTTCGACGCTGCCTGCGCTGCCGAGCCTTAAAACACTTCACCTGGAGCACAGCAATGTGCGCGACCTTTCCGTGCTGAACGCACAGCCATCGCTTGAGACCGTGACTGTGAGTATCGATATGCTGCCGCTGATCTTCCCGGACGATGCGGCGTTCGATGTCATTTTAGTCCCGTAACCCATTTCCCCTTAGCACAGGACAAGGAGACCGTCATGACAAAAACCGCATACCGAAAAAAGAAGTTGTTCCCGCTGTTTGCCGAAGCCGACAAAGAACGCGTCGCACCGATCCTCGATGCGCTGCGGGCAAAGGGATTTCCGATCGCAGACGAAAGCGAAATGCCGAAGAAAAGCGGCGTCATGCTGCTGTTCACGTCCGAACGACTGAACGAAGCCATCACACTTATGGAAACGTTCTTCGCCAATGACGCGAAGGGCGTGGAGACGGTGCCGATAAACCTCGACGGCTCAACGCCGCCGGAGCTGCTGAAAAACGCGCTGTATTCCCGCAACACGATCTTCGCCGAACGGTACTCCGTAGAAGAGCTTGCACAGCGTATCGCAACCGCAAAGCCGTTTGAAGCAACAAAAAAGCCTTTGCCGATCATCCTTGCGGTCGCTGCCGCCGCGCTCGTGATCGCCGGAGGTATCTTCCTTGCAACAAAACTGCTTCCCGCAAAGGAAACGATGCTGCCGGAGAGCACACCCGCGCCGACGGCGGAACCGGTCATTCCCTCCGAAGCGGGGCTTACCGCCGAGGATCTCGAAAAGGTCTATGAGCTGATCATCGTCGGCGATACGCTGCACTACTTCACCGGTGATGAGGGGATTGCGGAGCAGAACGGCTGGGCGCGCATCAGCGCGGAGTACTTTGTCAACCGCACCGAGGAGGAAGGCAAAAGGCATTGGTACAGCAAGGAGGATGGACACGAGATCGGGCCGGCGGA
>JAFUDD010000484.1 GCA_017459315.1 Clostridia bacterium
CCGAGGTTCACGACCCGATATTCCGGCAGCTCGGCTTCGAGCAAATCCGAACGCACATCGAACGCCGCGCCGCTGCCGCCGATCAGCACGATCCGCTTGCCCTCTGTCGATTTGAGCCTTGCGGTCTTGTCCTGCAGCGCCGCAAGGTAGGTTTCATCGTATCGGGCGGGCAGCGCAAACGCAAACGACAGCAGCACAAGCGGCACCAGCAGCACAGCCACAGCCGCCAGCAGCCATTCCCAAAGTCGGTGTTTCATCGGCGCTCCCCTCCCTTCCTAAAACTGAAAATAGATAAACGCGTTTGCCGCGTGCTCCGCAAGCCGGATGCTCCATGCCCACGCGATCGTCAAAAGCCAGAACGCAAACGTAATCGGCGGCTGCTCCCTCTCGATCAGCCCATGGCACAGCGGCAGCGCACAAAGCGACAGCATCAGCCGCAGCGCATCCTCCCATGTCATACCGAGCAGCGCCAAGCCCGCAGAGATGTCCCATGCGGAAAACAGCGAGCCGAAAAGTCCCGTCGCCTGCGAAAGCGTTTCGGCGCGGAAGAAGATCCAAAGCAGCGTTACATACGAAAACGTCAGCGCAACGCCGAGCCATTTGCCCGCGCGCCCCTTCGGCCACGGCAGCTTTGCCCTTGCATACAGCAGCACGCACACGACGCCGAGCCCGTGCAAAAGTCCCCACACGACAAACGTTTCGTTCGCGCCGTGCCACAGGCCGGAGAGCAGAAACACGCAGAGCGTCGCCGCAATCTGCCGCAAAAGGCCGTTTTGCGAGCCGCCGAGCGGGATATAGACGTAATCGGTCAGCCACTTGGTCAGGCTGATATGCCACCGCCGCCAGAAGTCGCGCAGATTGTCCGCAAGATACGGCCGATCGAAGTTTTGCATCAGCCGCACGCCGACGAGCGCCGCGCTGCCGCGCGCGATCTCCGAATACCCCGCAAAGTCGCCGTAGATCTGCACGGCAAACAGCAGCGTCCCGAGCAGCACCGCGCTGCCATCCGGCGAAGGCGCGCCGTAAATGCGCTCGACAAACCGGCCGCAAAAGTCCGCCAAAACGATCTTTTTGAAATAGCCGGACAGCAGCAGCCGCAGGCCGAAATGCACGTCCTCGACCGTCGGGTTCTGTGTCGCACGCAGCTGCGGCAGCAGGTCGCCCGCGCGCTCGATCGGCCCCGCGACAAGCTGCGGGAAGAACGAGATATACAGCGCGTAATGGATCGGGTTTCGTTCGGCGTCGAGCCGCCCGCGGTACACGTCGAACACGTAGGACAGGGCTTGGAACGTATAGAACGAAATGCCGACCGGCAGGATCACTTCCCAAAGCCGCCATTCGGCGTTGGCGCCCAACGTCCACAGCAGCCGCGCGGCAAGACCCGCCAGGAACCCGAAATACTTAAAATACAGCAGCGCCCCGAGGCACAGCGCCAGCGACAGGCATAAAAGCCATCGCCGCTGTCCCGGCTTTTGAGCACGCGCCAAGCCGAGCCCCGCCGCATACGTGATCGCAATGACCGCGACAAGCAGCAGCGTCAGCGGGACGTTCCAGCTTGCATAGAACACAAGGCTTGCAAGCAGCAGCCACACCGGCCGCGCCTTTTGCGGCAGCAGACGGTACACAAGCGCGACGACCGGCAAAAAGACAAGATAGGTCAGCGAATCAAAGCTCATGCCCGTTCACCCCGCTTTCCGACGGTCAGCAGCAGCATACCGAGCGCGGTCAGCAGCACTGCCTGCGGCGTTGCGCGCACGACAAGCGCAAACACGGTCGCCGCCGCCCATACCACGCCGCCAAGGTACGGCAGCAGACGCCACGGCTTTATAAGCTTGCCGAGCAGAACGAGCAGCGCCGCAAGGCCGTACAGCGTCCAAGCGATAAAGCTATGCCACGCAAAGGGGATAACGGGGCCGGCCGGCTCCGGCAGGAGCAGCCCCTCCGCAATCATCTGTGCTTTGAGATCGCGGATCACCTGCGCGGTGCGAAGCTGCACGCCCTCTGTGGAAAGGTGGTTGTCGATCTGCCAAAAATAGACGCCTGAAAACAGCGAGTCCGCCATCGAAGAAATGACCGGCACGGAAAGGCGCTCTTGAATCGTCTGTTCCACAAGTGCCCGCGCTTCGGGCGTGCTCGCTTCGGTCAGGGACGAACGGTTGCGCGGGGCGTAGGTGAACCACACGGTCACGCCCGCCTCGGTGAACGTCAAAAGCGCCGCGTCGAGCGCGTCGATGGCTTCGGGCGTGATGTTTTGGATCGTATAGTCCGCGATATTGTGACGGTGCAGCTCGTCGCGCTCGCTGTTCGGGCGCGGGAGGATGAAATCGCCGTACTGGTTATAGGTCGCAAAGCCGTAGCGATTGCCGTCGTCGTCATACGAAAACGGGCTTTCGCCGTAGTTGCGCCCCGGCATACCGGCCTTGGTGCGGCGATAGGCCGCATAGCTGTCAAAGACGCCGGTATAGCGGGTAAAGTCGAGCGCCGCCGCCATGTCGTAGTTGGATTCCATCATGGACCAAAAGCCCGCGTCGAGCCGATTCGATGTGCAGAACTGTTCCGCCACCGCGTCAAACTCCGGCGCGTCCAAAAGGATATCCCCGGCGTGCAGGTACGGACGAATCAGATCGAGCTGCGGCAGAGCATTCGTGTAGGCGTATACGCCCATGTTCACGACGCGGTAATCCGAAAATGCCGCTTCGACGGCGGGCGAATCATAGCCGTAGCGCCCCGACGAGCCGGAAAACAGGACGAGCTTTTTGGCGTCGCCCAAGGACAAAAGATAATCGTATTTATCGGCAAAGGTGTCGAAATAGGAGCCGCTGTACACCGGCGCAACGGCGGCGTTGAGGCGGACGGTCGAAATCGCCGTCCCTGCAAAAGAGGCGTCGGACACGTCTGTAAGGCTGTCGAACAGCGTCAGTTCCTTGATCGACCCGCCCGCAAACGCGCCGTCCTCGATGCGCTTGATCGACGGCGGCAGGACGAGCCGCGTCAGGTCAGCATCGGTAAACGCGCCGCTTGCAATCGTCGTCACCAAAAGGCCGTCGATGCTTTCGGGGATCACGCAGATCGCTCCGCCCGCAAAGCCCGTGATCGTGATACGGTCGCCGTCCGAAACATACAAAAAATCTGCATGGGGGCTTTCCTCTGCCCACTCGGCGTAGAGCGTCAGCCCGTCCGCAAACATAACGCGGCTGCCGAGGCCGATGTGCGTACCGGTGCCGTCCGGCGCGGTGTTCCATCCGGTCAGCACATACCCGTCGCGGTGAAAATAGGACGCGCCCTGCAGCGTGTTTTCCCGTAAGTGCGTTCCCATGACCCTGCGATCCACATGGTCGCCGAACGCGTCGGACGTACCGCCGTTGCCGTCGTAGCGGATCGTGCCGCGCGGCACGTCGGCAAACGAAAAGGAGGGCGCCAAAAGCAGCAGCGCAAGCACAAGCACAAGCAGGCGTTTCATCGGCTTCCCTCCTTTTTTCGTTTATTGTACTATGCCGGATCGGGCCGGTCAAGATTGGGGCAAACAAAATCCGGCAGCCGAAGCGACTGCCGGATCGGGGCAAAGGCGATTATGCCTTCTTCTTGGTGTTGGTGAACGCGGCCACGATGGCGGCCAGCAGCGAAACGCCGAGGCAGACCATGGAAGCAATCGCGCCGGTCGCGGACGAAAGGTTCGCGGGGGTCTGGACCTCGAGCGCCACGTCGGCGTTCGAGAAGTAGATGAAGCCGAGGCCTTCGACGCGGCCCGCGATCAGAGCGATCAGGCAGTACGCGATCAGCACCGGCGCAACGATCTGGCAGCAGCCGGCAACCAGCTCAACGACCTTGCCCGCAGCGCCCTTGACATCCAACTGACCGAGGACGATCGCCACAAGCAGCGCCACGACGGCCAGGATCAGGAACAGCACGAGGTTCGTGATGGACGAGCCCTGGAAATAGCCCGCCGCGCTCACGTTGATCGCATACACGATCAGGGAAACGAGCGTCAGGACGGCCGCGCAGCAGGTGATCCACGCGCCGACGGAGAATTTCTTCAGATTCATGTTACTGTTCTCCTTTCTTCTTATCGGGAAGCACGGTCAGCACCACCCATGCAAGGCACGCGGCGCAGGCCAGAATCGCGGTGCAGGTACGAACGGCGCTCAGCGCATTGTCCCACCACGTTGCGACCTTGGTGGTCGAAACGTTCAGGATCGCGCTGTTGGCATAGGCGAACAGCTGATACTTGAGGTCCTGCCGCGCCTGCTCAACGAGGTTCTTATCGTTCTTGACGGTATCGACGGAGATATAGCCCCACGTCTTATCGACGCCGCCTTCGCCCTGATTGATGTGGTTATCCTCGGTCGCAAAGTCCGCAACCTGCGTGATGCCCGCCATCACCATGGATTCGGCGTTGAAGTAGTACTTGTTGTTCATCATGTCGGTGGACACAAGATCGGTGAAGTTCCACTCGTTGCGGAGCACCTTGATCAGCATGCCCTGATGCGCGGCCGCCGGCGTTGCGCCGATACGGTTGAACGCGATCATGACGGCACGGCAGCCCTTGACATCCTCCATCGCGCCCTGGAAGCCGCGAAGGTCGGTCTCACGGAATTTCTGCTCGGTCATGTAAGCGGAGATACCGCCGCGGTTGTGCTCCTGGTCGTTGAAGCCCATGTGCTTCGGTCCGTTCAGGATGCCCATGTCCGCGCAGCCCTGCAGGATCGCCCAGCCGATCCGGTTGGTCAGCATCGGATCCTCGGAGATGTACTCGTAGTTACGGCCGTTGTACGGGGTGCGGCGCTGCGTGAGGCCGGTGCCCCAGAGATGGAAGCGGTTGATCCACAGACCGGAGTTGCCCTCGACTCTGCCCCACTCATACGCGAGCTCGGGGTTGAAGGAGGAGCCGATCAGCGTCTGGGAATGGATGTTGAACTTATAGATTCTGCCGGTCGCTTCATCGGTGTAGCCGGTGGTGAAGCCGGAAACGCCTTCGTTCTGAATGACGATCGGGTTTTCAACGTTCGTCAGCACGTCGCTGCGGCTGCCGCCGTGGATGACCGCGCCGACGGCCTCGTCGATCGTGATCTGGGAAACGAGCTCGTCCCAGTACGGATCGTTGATGTTGCTGAACTGCTCATAGCCGACCTGCGTTGCGTCGAAGCGCAGACCCTTGTCGGTGCCTTCGGTTGCCGCGCCGGTGTTGCTGATCTCATAGGTGCGACCCTGCAGCTCAGCGATCCACGCATCCTTCTTCGGGCTGTCGCCGATCTTGATAGCGACTTCGTTGTAGTTGACCGGGTAGGTGCCGTCCCAATCCTGACGGGAGAGGTAGGTCGCCGTGTTCGTGCCGGTCCAGTAGTTGATGTCCGCATCGTCCGCCACGTTGGTGACGACCGTGCCGTTCTCAACGGAGAAGGTCGTGTTGTCGAACGCGCCGAGGTTCCACTTCACAACAGCGCCGTTTACGGTCGTGCCGTCCGGCGTGCCGCCGAGCGCGGTAATGAAGTTGTTGACAGCCGCATGGGAACCGGCCGCCGCGGTGAACAGGTAATCGCCTTCATCGAGGATGTAGGTCTTGGCGTTCTTGTAGTCGTAGGAAGCGAGGTACTTGGTCGGGACCGTGATCGTCACCTCAGCGGTGCCGTTCGCGGGGACTTCGACCTTCGCGCTGTTCAGGAAGTCAACCGCCGACTTTTCGACGAGGTTCGTCTTGTCGTACTCGGTGTAGGGCTTCTGGACATAGAGCTGCGCAAGGAACTTGCCTGCGGTATTGCTGTTGTTCTTGATCTCGACGACGGCGGTGATGTTGCCTTCGGGGGTCTTATCGACCTCGACGGACTTCAGCGTCTGCGTGTAATCGAGATAGGACAGGCCGTGGCCGAACGTGAACAGGACTTCCTTGCTGTAATCCCAGTTCGCCGCCTGCGTAGCGCCCTTGGCGGAATCCGCCTTGGAAGCCGGGTTCATGATGCCGTCGAAGTAACGGGTCTCGAAGTACTTATAGCCAACGTAGATGCCCTCAGCCTCGACGATATAGGTACCGCCGTTGTAGGTGGAGCTGCCGCCGAACGAACCGGCTTCGATGTTGGCGATCGCTTCGCCGGGGTAACGGCTGTCGGTGCCGTCCACCGCGACGATCTCATAGTCCGCATAATAGCCGCCGCCGAAGTTGACGACCGCCGGGATCGCAGCGTTGTCCGCCACATAGGTGTCGGGCAGAGCGCCGGTCGCATTGACCTTGCCGGTCAGCACGTTTGCGATACCTTCGCACTGATAGTCGTTGATGACGCCGATGTAGGCGATACCGTCAACCTCGTGCGCACCGCCCTTGGCGATCTCCTTGAGCACCATGTTGTTGCCGGAGTTGATGAGGACGATGACCTTGGAGCAGGTCTCCTTCGCCACATCGACGATCGCCAGCTCATCGTCGGACAGAGCGAGCGGATCCTTGCCGGTCGCGTTGCCGTAGTAATCGAGAGCCGAGCCGGGCGCGTAGGTGTTGCCTTCGCCTGCGCCGCGCGCAAACACGACGATACCGGTGGTGTTGGCCTTGTCGATGGAATCCTTCCAGTTCGCGGGCGCGCCGAGCGCTTCAAACTCTGTCGGCGGAACTTCGACGACCTGGTATTCACGCATATCGCCCGGGGACGCGACGTAGATGTGATCGTACGCAATGGTCGGAACTTCCTCGCCGGTCCACATGTTCGGCACCATCTCGATGTGCTTGTTGAGAATGCCGTTCATGTAGAAGTTCTTGACGGTTTCGTTGACCTTCACGCCGGCGTTTTCGAGTGCCGCGACCAGATCGACCGCATCTTCATTGCCGCCCTTGAGGTCGCCGTTTGCGTAAGGATACGGCGCGTAAGCCGCAAGGCCGAACAGCGCGACCTGCGCCTGATTGGCAAGGGGCAGGACGGCGTTGTCGTTCTTCATGACGACGGTGCCTTCCTCACCTTCCTTGACCGCAACCGCCTTGGCGGCTGCCGCCATCTCTTCAATCGTGTTATAGTCGCTCTTGAAACGCGCGGCGTCTTTGTCGGTGTTGGTGACAAAGCTCTGTGTTCCGAGAACGCTGTCCAGCGCGGAACGGTAGCTTTCTGCGATGCCTGTGCCGAGCGTAGCGATCACAAACAGCGCGGCCATGACCGCACAGAGACCCCGCATGATCGGGGCAAGTTTCTTGTTCATCTGTCTCCTCCTTATAATGTTCTTCCCATGACCGGCGCAGGGTTTCCCCCTTTACCGATTCATTACGCATATTGTAACAACACCGTAAAAAAGATGCAATAGGCCAAACACCATCGGTCGATTTTGACGCATGAACCGACAGAAAAAAAACGCGTGCTTCGATAGGCTTTCCGTCCCGCTGCGCTATTGCATACGGAAAGCGCGCGTGATATAATATGGAAAAGATTGTATAAGGTAAGGGACGCGCTATGACAAGATTTGCAATCGTGGAGGACGATGCATCGTTCCGGCAGCAGCTTGGATCGTTTCTGGAGCGGTTCTGTACGGAAAACGGTCTGAAATATGATGTGACGACGTTTTCGGACGGCGGCGAAATCGCATGCGGGTATCAGCCGGTCTATGATATCATCCTGATGGATATTCAGATGCAGGAGGTGGACGGCATGACCGCCGCGCACCGCATCCGCGCGCTCGACAACGACGTGCTGATCATCTTCATCACGAACATGACGCAGTTCGCCATCGAGGGCTACGCCGTGGACGCGCTCGATTACCTTCTGAAGCCTCTCACCTACTACGCGTTTTCGCAATGCATGCACCGCGCGCTCACCCGGCTGAAAAAGCGGGAGAAAAAGAGCCTGTTCGTCGTCACGCGCGAGGGCGGACGGCGCGTGGACAGCGATGAAATCTACTACATCGAGGTGCACGGGCACTCGCTCGTCTACCACCTCGCAAGCGGCGACGTGGAGGCCGGCGGCGCGATGAAGGATGTGGAGGAGGCGCTCGGCACGCTGCCGTTTTTCCGCTGCAACAAGTGCGACCTTGTGAACCTTGCGAAAGTGGACGGCGTGCAGGACGGCGACGCCGTTGTGAACGGGCAGATCGTGCAGGTCTCCCGCGCGAAGAAGAAGCCTTTTTTGGAGGCGCTGAACCGCTATATCAATGAGGTCCGCGCATGACGCAGCTGCATTTCGAAGCCGATATCCCTTACGTATGGACGGCGCAGCTGCATTGGCTCAGCTCCATGCTGTTCGTTACGCTGCTGCCCAAGCGCATGAAACGGCTGCCGACCGTGCTGATCGCGCTGTTGCTGCTGCCGGTGCAGGTCGCGCTGTACAGCGTGATCGGCCCGCTGCGCGGCATGGCGTTCAACCTCGGCATGAGCCTGTTTGCGGTGTGGACGCTGCTGCCGCTTATCGTGCTCACCGACGTACCGCTTCGCACGCAGATCTATTGCTGTGCCAGAGCGTTCATCGTCGGCGGCTTTACCGCGTCGTTTTCCTGGCAGATCTACCGGTTTTATTCGCTGCGCACGCCCGCGCTTGCCGCGCGCGGCTGGGAGGTCGCGCTTATGCTGCTGGTCGGCCTGTCGGTGATCACGCTGACCGGCGTGCTGGAAAACCGCCACCGCACGGAGCTGCGGGAAATGCCGATGCCGTGGAGCCGCGTTGCCGAAACGGTCATGATCGCGCTGTTCATCTACATCCTGTCCAGTCTCAGCTATACTGCGCTCGATACGCCGTTTTCCGCCGAGACCGAATCGCAGGTCTTTATGACGCGGACGATCATCTACTTTGCGGGGCTTGCGATCCTGTACGCCCTGCATCTGCACCTGTGCGAAACCTACGCCCGTTCGGAGCGCGACGCCTTAAAGAGCATCCTCGAACGCCAGTATGAGAACTACCGCATCCGGCAGGAATCCATCAGCCTTGTCAACCAGAAGTATCACGATCTGAAGCACCAGATCGCGCTGCTGCGCTCCGAGATCGGCGCGGATCAAAAGCTCGACTGTCTTGATCAAGTCGAGAGCGAAATTCGCTCCTATGAGGCGCAGAACAAAACCGGCAACGAGGTATTGGACGCGATCCTGACCGGCAAGAGCCTCTATTGCGCCGAGCACGGCATCACGATGACCGCCGTTGCCGACGGGCACGCGCTCGATTTTATGAGCGTCATGGATCTTTCCGCGCTGTTCGGCAACGCACTCGACAATGCCATCGAGGCCGCCGAGCAGGTGCCCGATCCGGAACAGCGGCTGATCGTGCTGTCCGTTTCTCAGCAAAAGGGCTTTGTAAAAATGCAGGTCAGAAACCGCTACCAGTCCGGCGAAACGATCACCTCCCTGCCCGCCACGACCAAGCACGACAAACGCTACCACGGCTACGGCTTGAAGTCGATCCGCTCCACCGTCGAAAAATACGGCGGCTCCGTCGCCGTGCACGGCGAGGACGGCTGGTTCGAGCTCGGTGTGCTGATTCCGAGAAACGTCTGAACAGCATACGACAAAAGCACCGGTCAATGTGGCCGGTGCTTGTTTTCTACTCCGCGTCCTGTTCGAGCGCCCCTGCCTCCTCCTTTGTCAGCGGGCGGCAGGCGGACAGCACGTTCTGCGCGATCCTTTTGGGATCGGTCGAGCTGCACACGGCAAAGGCGTTCATGTCGGACGCGAACACATAGCGCAGCGCGATATCGGATACGCTTGTGTGCAGCGAAGCGGCAAGGCGTTCGGCGTTGCGCAGGCGGCGCATGTTTTCGGGATACAGATACCCCTTTTGCGCAGGAGCGTCCAAAACCGCCCGCGCGCCGTCCCAGTCGTCGCTTCGGAACCGTCCGGTGAAGAACCCGCGGCCGAGGCTTGAATACGCGATCACCGGCAGCCGCAGCTGCGCATACCGATTTCGCACGGCTTCGTTTTCGGGCCCGGCAACGGTCACGCACGCGCCGCCCCACGGGTCGGCCATCTGCCGCGCCAGACCGTAGTTCGGGCTGGACGCCGCAAAGCCGGTCAAGCCCTTCGACGCCGCGTAAGCGTTCGCCGCTTCGATCCGGTCGCGCGTCCAGTTGGACACACCAAACGCGCGGATGCGCCCGGCGTTTTTCTGTTCGTTCAGGGCGTCGATCAGCTCGCCCACCGGCGTGTTCGGATCGTCGCGGTGCAATAGATACAGGTCGATATAGTCCGTCTTGAGCGCCGCAAGGCTCTCCTTTAATTCCTTTTCGATCACGGCACGGTTTACGGCTACCTTGCCGCCCATGCCGACGTTGCCGCATTTGGTGATGATCACGATGCGCTCGCGGTTGTTCCGCGCCTTGCTCCACGCGCCGAGGCTCTTTTCCGCCATGCCGTAGCCGCGCGCACAGTCGAACGTATTGATCCCCGCTGCCAGCGCCGCGTCCAGGATCGCGTCCGCGTTCCGTCCCATCAGCATCGGCTTGATCGCCGTGCCGAAGATCACGCGGGAAACCGGCTTTGCCACGCCCTCGATCCTGCCATACGGCGGACACACCGCCGCGCCGGTTCGGTACGCGTCGAGCATCTGCACATACCCCGCCAGCACCTTGGCGTGCTGCAGGCCCGTCACGCCCGCAGGCGCCGCATACTCGACGGAAACCGTCCCGTCATAGCCGTCCCTTTGCAGCGCCTCCATGACCGCCCGCAGCGGCATCTCGCCCGCGCCGGTCATGACGCAGCGGATTTTCGTTCCGTCCGCGCAGCGTTCCCCGGTTCGGAACGAACCGCGCACGGTGTCCTTCATGTGAACGCGCACGATGCGATCCTTCAGCAGCGCGTAGGCCGCAAGCAGATCCTGTTTCGAATCCGCCTCCTTGGGTTCCGCGATCTGAAAATTGCCGGTGTCGAACACGAAGCCGAGCCCCGGCACCGCGTCAAGCACCGCGCGGCAGTCGGCGGGACGGCACAGCGGCTTATGCGCCTGCGGCGTGTTCTCGAACATGACCGTGATCCCGTTCGCCTCCCGCACGGCAAGCCGGTAGGCTTCGATGGCGCGGGCGAGCATCTGCTCCCGCGTCATGGCGGCGCAGGCGCTTTCGTCCATCGCGCCGGGTACGATCATCAGGTTCGCCGCCCCGATGCGGCGGCACAGGGCAAGCGCCTTTTGCAGCTGTTTCGGATAGCCCGCATACCCGCGATAGAACGACAGCGTTGCGATCACGCAGCCGCAGGAAACGCCCTCGGCGGCAAACGCCCTTTGCAGGTTTTTAAGACCGTAGAGCGCGATCTCGCTCGTCATCAGGTCCAGCTGCCGGATGCCGTTCTTTGCCGCAAGCTGACACAGCTTATCCGCATTCATGGCAAAGCGCAGCCGTTCCGTCTGCATTGAAAAAGTCAACAGCGCATATTCCATTTCCCGTTCCTCCGTTTTCGGCTTCATCTTACCTCATTTGGGTTCGCATTTCCACGCCGCCCGCACAGTTTGCTTTGCGGGCTTCGCAGATTGTTTTTGCTGAGCAAAAAAAGAGGACGCCCGCGCGTCCCCGTCGTCGATTGGGTTACAGGCCGAGCAGCTTCAAAAGCGCCGCCGGATCGGAAAAATCCGGAATGATGCAGTCCGCGCCTGCGCCGAACAGCAGACGGCGCTTTCGCATATCCGTCGCCGACGGCCGCGTTTCATCCATCGCCACGCCGACCGCATAGCCGCCCGCGGCCTTGGCCGCCGCAAGCTCGCTCGGCCCGTCGCCAAAGCACAAAAGCTCTTTCCCGTCGATCTCGCCGCGCCGGGTCAGCGTCCCGATCAGCGCCTCCTTGACGCCCTCTCTCTGCCCCGGCCTCGCGCCCGCGATGCCGCCCGAAAACAGCGTGTCCACGCCGAGCAGCTCAGCCTCGAGCCGCACGCTTTCCTCGTCGGTGCCGCTTGCCAACCAGCAGCGGACGCCGCGCGCTTCGAGCGTTTCGATCCATTCCTTCACACCCGGCACCAGCAGCGTTGCGGGGTCTGCGCCGTTTTGCAGCGACGCGCGCCGCGCAGCAACGCGCTCGGCCATGCGATCCAAAAAGCCCTGCTTATAGACGTTCGGATCGACATGCTTGCCGCCGCGCCGCACGACCTCCGCATCGAGCGCCATGCATTGAAAGATCGTCTGCTTGCCGGTCAGCGCGTCCACAAAGCCGTTGACCGTTTCTTCGACCGCTTCGCGCGATTCGCCCGGCGATACCGCCGCGAGCACGTCGGTAAAGTACGGGATCATCGCGTCGCGCCAGTCCGCGCGGATCAGGCTCACGGTGCCGTCGAAATCGAACAGTGCGGCGGTGAACCGCCGTCCGAGCGGCTTTGTCACAAGCTCCGCGCCCCATTCGTTTTCGAGCCGTTTTTTCAGCAGCGACACGAGCGCGTGGCAGTAGAGCATGTGCATGTCCTCGATCTTTTCCATACAGTCGGTCGGGGCGAGCACGTACGCGTCGCAAAGCGGCAGCAGCTTGCCGCCGTCCCGGCCCAGAAAGCCGAGCACGGTCATGCCGAAGCGATGCGCCGTCTCGGCGGCGCGGACGACGTTTTCCGAATTGCCGCTGCCCGAAAACGCCAGCAGCACGTCCCCCGGATCGGCCTGCGTTTCGATCTGCACGCGGTAGATATCCTGATAAGAAAAGTCGTTGGCAAGGCAGGTCACGACCGATTCCGAATCCCCGAGGCACATGGCCGAAAAGCCCGCCCGTTCATAGACGCGCGCGCCCTTTTGGAGATCGTTGCAGATATGTGAGGCGGTCGCGGCGCTGCCGCCGTTGCCCGCCGTGTAGATGTGGTGGCCGTTGTGCTTGGCGTCCAGAAGGATATCCGCCATGCGGTCGAGCGCCGAAAAGTCCGTTTCCATCGTGCGCGCACAGCAGTCCGCGGCGTATTCGCGCAAAAACGTCGCGCCGTCAATCGGTTTTATCATATCGGTTTCCCCTTACAGTTTTGCAATCACGTCCGCTATCGTGCCCGCCGTGCACGGTGCGGCCACGGTCAGCTTTGTCCCGACAAGCGGGCGAATGCTCTCGTCCCCGTCCGCCGGGGTGAAGGCCAGATCGGCC
>JAFUDD010000485.1 GCA_017459315.1 Clostridia bacterium
CCCGCGTCCGGCGCCATGCGCGGCTACGGCATACCGCAGGCGATGTTCGCGCTTGAAAGCCATACCGAGGACATTGCCAAGCGGCTTGGCTTTGAGCCGATTGCCTACCGGCAGGCGCACATGATGCCGGTCGGGTACTTCGATCCGTTCTCAAAGAACGTGAACTATTTCGATTCGCTGAACCAATGCATCGAAAAGGGCAAGGCATACATCGACTGGGATCGCAAGCGCGCAGAATACGCGAACCAGACCGGCGACATTCGCCGCGGCGTCGGCATGGCGATCTTCTGGTACAACACCGCCGTGTGGCCGATTTCGCTGGAATCCTGCTCCTGCCGCATGGTGCTGAATCAGGACGGCTCCCTGCAGCTGCAGCTCGGCGAAACCGAGATCGGACAGGGCGCGGACACGGCGTTTTCGCAGATGGCGGCGGACGCCGTCGGCGTGCCGTTTGAAGCCGTGCATATCATTTCGACGCAGGACACCGACATTACGCCGTTCGGCACCGGCGCGTATGCGTCGCGCCAGACCTATGTAGCGGGCTTTGCGATCAAGCAGACCGGCGATATCTTGCGCAGAAAGATTCTCGATTACGCGCACCTGCTCTACCGGATGCCGGTGGACATTCTCGACCTTATCGACGGCGAGATCATCCGGACGACCGACGGCAAGGTGCTCGGCACGCTCAGCGTGCTGGCGACCGAGGCGCTGTACAGCCTGACGGACAGCGTGCATATCACCGCCGAATCGACGTATCAGATCAAGTCCAACGCGTATTCGCTCGGCTGCTGCTTTGCGGAGGTTGAAGTGGATATTCCACTTTGCAAGGCGAAGCTGCTGAATATCATCAACGTGCACGACTGCGGCTCGCTGATCAACCCGGCGCTGGCCGAAGCGCAGGTGCACGGCGGCATGAGCATGGGCATCGGCTACGGACTGACCGAGCAGCTCCTGTTTGACGAGCGCACCGGCCGGCCGCTGAACAACAATCTGCTCGATTATAAGCTGTCCACGATGATGGATCACCCGGATATTGCGGCGGCGTTTGTGGAGAACGCGGAGCCGACGAGCGTGTACGGCACCAAGGCGCTCGGCGAGCCGCCCGCCACGCCGTGCGCGCCGGCGATCCGCAACGCGATCCTGAACGCAACCGGCGTAGCCGTCAACAAGGCGCCGATCAACCCGCATATTCTGTTCACCCGCTTCCGTGAGGAAGGGTTGCTGTAAGGAGGGAATCCGATGTACGATATCAAAGCCTTATACGAAGCCGCGTCGGTAGAAGACGCGATTGCGCTTTTGACGGCGCATCCCGACGCCAAGATCATAGCGGGCGGCAGCGACGTGCTGATCAAGCTGCGCGAGGGCAAGCTGGCAGGCTGCGAGCTTGTCTCGATCTACAAGATCGACGCGCTGCGCGGCATTTCGATGGAGCCGGACGGCACAATCCGCATTCGCCCCTTGACGAGCTTTTCGCACATCACGCGCGACCCGATCATTCAAGAGCACGTCAAC
>JAFUDD010000486.1 GCA_017459315.1 Clostridia bacterium
CACAGAACTGTATAACGAGCGCCGCAGGGTTGGCACAACGGAGGAGCGGAAACAGGAGATCGAAGATCGACTCAAAGCACTTTCCGATACCAACAAACAACTGCGCCGGGATTTGAAACTGTGTTCGGATGTGCTGCTTCGGTCGGTGGAGATCGCAGAAAAGAAGCGGCTTTTGCAGGAACAGGCAAAGACACAGGAACCTGCCGAAAAGAAGAAAGGCCGGGGACGGTACAATGGACGATAAGATCGAGATTTTCTTCACATTCGATCCGACACCGGACGCGGTTCTGGACAGAAAAGATCTTCCAAAGCCGATCATAAAAATAGTTCCGAGCCAGACTTGCAAAACGAAGGGAAACGTACTATTCGTTAAACCGAGAGAAAAAACAAGGAGGAAATCACAATGAACACAGAAAACAAAATGGCCGTTGATACGGTTAACAGCAGCATGGCGGAGCATACCGAGATCACCTACAGGCAAGTTGGCGACTACCAACTTCCGAACCTGACGCTCGATCCGCAACCGGAGGGCGAGATCGGCGTCTGGGGTTGGCGGAGGAAGATGTACCTCAAGGAGCGCCGCAAGGGCACTTACAACGCCTTGCTGATGAAAGGCACAATGACGCAGCACCTGATCGACACGAACGAAGCGGCGCTAGACATGATGGAAACGCTTGTGAAGCAGATGGCTGCAGCCGAAGGAGTAACGGAGGATCTCAAGCGACGCGATCAGATGGCATGGGTCGGCGCTATGAACAACATTAACAATCGCGCCGACGAGATCGTGCGGAATGAGCTGATCGAGGTATAATATGGCAAGGAAGCGAAATGACGGATGGTATCAGACCTCTGTGGTCGTGGGGAGAAACCGAGACGGAAGCTATAAGCGTAAGTACATCTATGCCAAGACGAAGTGGGAACTTGACGAGCGCCGCGCGGAGCTGGAGCACAATCTTAAATACGGCCTTTCTGCAGACGCTGACAAAGCGACATTTGACGAGATCGGTCAGGAATGGTTGAAACATAAACGTTTCTTTGTGGATGACAGCCGCTATAATCGATATGAAGCCGTCCTTCGCACGCACTTGGACTCCATCGCTCGGATGCCGGTGATCAAGCTGAAAACGATCCACATTCAGAATATTTTGGACGAGAAAGCGGCGGAGGGGTATTCAAAAAAGGTTCTGAGTGAGATTAAGCAAACGGCAAAACAGGTGTTGGACTACGCGATGCAATACGACATCGTCATGCGGAACGTGGCGTATCTATCGAAAGTGCCGAAGAATGCCCCGGAGGAACACCGGGATCCATTGACGGATACGCAGATACAGCTGGTATTGAACCACTGGCAAGGAAATCGGATGGGCGTTCCGGCGCTGATTATGCTCTACTGCGGGCTCCGCAAGGGGGAGATGATCGCGCTGCAATGGTCGCATGTCAATCTAAAGGACAAAACGATCTTCGTGGAAAAATCTGCTTCGAGTACAAAAAATCAGCCGAAGCTGAAAGGCCCGAAAACCAAAGCAGGCCTCCGAATCGTACCGATCCCGGACTTTCTGGCGGACATTCTGCGCGACTGCGCCAAACGTAAGGAATCCATGTTTGTCTGCCCGGCGGCCGGCGGTACGATGATGACCGAACAGGCTTGGAAGAATGCATGGGACAGTTATATGCACCATCTGAATCTTTGTGCAGGAGGTCGTGTCGGCAGTCGCTCACGTCCGAAGGTTGTCGCTATGGAGAGGTTTACCGCACACCAGCTGCGGCACACCTATGCAACGATGCTGTATAACGCGAACGTGGATGTCAAATCCGCACAGGAGTATTTGGGACATTCGAGCATTCAGACGACGCTCGCGGTCTATACGCATCTGACGCCGGAAAAGAGGGAAGCATCGACCAAGGCGTTCAACGACTATCTGGTACAAAACAACAAAATGCCGAATCTTTCGAACGGCTGATATAGTGAGAAAGCACCGATCATGTGAAATCGCATGGTCGGTGCTTTTGTCATATCGTTATTCTTCTTCCTGCTCGGAAGTGGCAGCTTCCACAAGACTCATCACCTGTGAGAAGTCAATCACATTCTTCGATGTGACGACCGGAACGCCGGTGCGCGCTTCAACGGCTTTGCGCGCTTCGCCTGCAGCTTCACCGCCGGACTGTGCGACCTTGACATTCTCTTCAAAGGTGGTAGGGGATTGCTGCTTGGAGATCTCAGTGGTGGTTGCCTCTGCGAGCATATTCAGCACCAATTCGAGTGTAGACATATTATCCCGCAGGCTTTCTTTTTTCAAGCCTTTCAGATTCTTATACTGCCGCGTCGTCATGCCTGACCATGCGCGGGTGATCTCATCGGTCAGGATCGCATATTCGACGCCCTTTTGAACACCGCGGTTTTGCCATTCATCGGTCAGCTCCTTGCGAACCTGAATCGCCTGCAGGCGCTGATGGATCCATTCACGCGAATAGCCCTTTTTGAGGTACGTTTCCAAAGCGCGGTCAATGGTCAGTTCCGGATCGATGGTTTCGTCGATACGTTCCTTGCCGACCTGCGCGAGCCAGAGCTTAAATGGCTCCGCTTTTTTGGACGGGATGGATTGGATAATGCGGAAAAGCTGTTCCGCGTTGGCAACGTCGGTCAAGCGCCGCTTTCCATCAGCAGCTTTTAGTTTCAACTGCTTACAATTTGTAAGCAGTTCAGAAGCACCCTCATCCTTTAGCCTGTTTTTCAAAACTGCCCAATAGGTGCTTGCGGAACGCGGCGTGGACTGTTCCGTTAAGATGCCGATGACATCCACAACCGAGAAATACCATTCTTCCTCAGCTTCATTCCAAGCAGTGCGGATGCGCTGATCTTCGTATAATACGACACGGTCGCTGTCCATAATACCCTCCGAAACAGTCTGATATACCCCCAAATGCTTACAAAATCATTATACAATGATGTGGTAAATTCGTCAAACAGAATATGTTTATTCCTAAAGAAATATCAAAAATCACAGTAAAATAGGGAAAATGAATATACACGTGATCTATAATTATACGTAAAATGAATAAGATCGGGTCGTGGAATACTATCTAATATGATGTGGTAAATGATGTGGTAGCCCTGAAAAACGAGAAAATGAGCATAAATCGGTCGGTTTGGAAAATGAAAAAGCCCGATATTCTCGGGCTTTTTTCATTGGCTCCCCAGGTAAGACTCGAACTTACAACCCTTCGGTTAACAGTTCTCGAAGCCCAAAATCCCGAAATACCGAGAAATACTGGGGAATGCCAAAAAAGTCCCTATTTTAGCCACTTTTTGGCATTTACGCGGTGATGCTGATTGGACAAATTGAACCAAGAAAAACACGTAAAAACAACCAAAATACAGTAAAAAATACAGTAAATTTTCGAGCCGAAAACGCCCGCCGCGTCTGGCTTTCCGGGTCACCGCAAAGTTGAAAAAACGTCTCAAAAGAAGGGACAACCGGCTGATTCACTCGATTTCAACCCAAAATGCTGTTCCCTCATTTAGAATTTACGGAACTTTGCCCCTAACTTTTTGATTGATCTACGCTTCCATCTTTATGCCTTCATCCGAGGAACCTTATCGCAAGTTGCATAATTTCAGTTTTTCAGACAACCGATCGGAACAATATATACACCATCCTCGCGGCGATAGGCGTATGTACCGACTCCGGTCAAAACCATTAAAAATGACGGTTCTTTCATCTGCGTTGTATCAATCAGCCCGGAAAGCTTTTTCAGCGTTGCTACGCCTTCTTCAATCAATTTGTCACCGCCCAGTTTTATTTCGACCAACCCGTAAGAGCCGTTTCTGAGATGAACAACGGCGTCACATTCCAATCCGGCTTTGTTGCGAAAGTGCGCAACGGTGCCGTCCAATGCTTCCGCATATACGCGAAGATCACGTACGCACATGGTTTCAAACAGGAATCCCATCGTTTTCAGATCGGCTATCAGATCATTCGGACCGATGCCCAGCGCCGCCGTGGCGATCGACTGATCCACAAAATACCTCGTATCCGAGGTGCGGATCGCTGTCTGCGAGCGGAGATTCGGATTCCATGCAGGCATATCTTCTACAACAAAGATTTTCTTCAAGGCGGCAATATAGGAGGCAACGGTTTCCTGATTGATGCTCGCATCATCATTCGCGCCAATATCCGCAGCGATAGCCGAATTGGCGACCTGTTGCCCTTGATTCCGCGCAAGAGAGCGCATAAGCCGATGTACTCGTTGAGGATCCTTTGTTACGCCGTCCGCACGATTGATATCCGAATGGACGACTGCATCATAATAATCGAATGCCTGATTCAGCGCGATCTTGTCGCGCATATCGATGGCGCGAGGCCAGCCTCCGCGACAGATCAGAAAGGCAAGACGTTCCAAATCGAGACTTGCCATTCCCTCTATTTGGTCGGGGGTACGGAACAACTCTCCAAGACTTACCTGCCCGTTGGAATCCCAGGATTCATATAGCGACATGGGACGCATGGACAACCAAGAGAATCGTCCCGTACCGGAATGCGTGATTTTCGTTGTATCGGCGGGAACGGAGGAACCGGTTAAGATGAATTGTCCGAGATCGTCCCGATGGTCAACCTCGAAGCGGATCGCATCCCACAGCTTTGGTGCAAGCTGCCATTCATCGATCAAGCGTGGCGTTTCACCCCTGAGCAGCATTTTCGGATTCACGGAAGCCATGTTTATGTTTTGCTCCATGGCTTCGGGATCATCCATATATAGGACGCTGGCAGCCATTTGTTCGGCTGTGGTCGTTTTTCCGCACCATTTCGGCCCTTCGATCAGGACAGCGCCTTTCCCTTCCAGCTTCTCGGAAAGGATTTCATCCACAATGCGTTTGCGATACTGTTTCATAGCTTTCACCTCGTAAGACGATCTTACCCTATCTCCAAGGGTTTGTCAATATGAAATCCGATGTTTGGCTGAAATCCGTTCCGATATTTGGCTGAAAAACAAGTCGAAAGTTGGCAATCAAATATCCCGAAGAATGGCATTTTATATGCAGATCCCCCAAAATACTGTCAATAATGACAGGGGACAAAGCGCGTTCTATCGTGTATAATGGAAGCAGATAAGGGAAAGGAGCGCTGCGGATGATCATTGCGAAGGTTACAAAGCGAAACATCGCGCTGTTTACGGCGGCGTTCCTGTTATGCGGCGTATTCCGCGTCCTTCTGTACAGAACGGATTTCACGCTCTGCTTTTCATCTTTATATTGCGGCGCGCTGACGGTGGCTTGGGCAAGCACCGTGCAAAGGCGCGTTACGAATCGCACCCTGCGCCGCCTCATGCTGTGGGTCGCCGTCACGCTCCTGATGCACTTTGTGCTGCAGGTTGCTCGTCATGAGCTTTTCACCGGACAGGTCGTGCTGCAGCGATATCTTTGGTACAGTATGTATCTTCCCATGACAGCACAGCCGATTCTGTGCTTTTATATCGCCATTCTGATCTATCGCCCGGAAAGCAAGCCCCTGCCGCGATTTCATTGGCTGCTGATCGCGGTTGGCATACTGCTGTTGCTCGGCGCGCTGACAAACGATCTGCACTTTTGGATGAAATCCTTTCCGAGCGGCTACATGGATGATGATGGAAGGGAAAAGAGCGAATGGCTGTACTATGTCATAACGGCGTTCCAATTCGGCATATACGCCATCGCCATCTTCACCATTCTTGGCAAAAGCCATCGCTACGTTCCGAGCGGATATCGCTGGATCCCGTTTATTCCGCTCCTGATCGGCGTCCTCTATTTTGCGACGTATCCTCTGGATATCGGGAGCAAGCTGTTTTCGACGCGTCTCTATCAAATGGGCGAGATGCTCGCTTTCTGCGTGATTGCAACGCTCGAGGTGTGCATACAGACCGGCATGATCCCGGTCAACCGCGGGTATGAAAAGCTGTTTTCCGCAGCGCCGCTTCGTGCGGCGATTCTGGATGGAAGCGGTAAGCTCGTGTATCATACCGCGGACGTCGTGTACCCGTTCCCGCCGAGCGAGGACGACCAGATCGTTTCCCATTCCATCCACGGAGGCAGCGTTGCCTACCTCGTGGACGTGGCGCGGGCGAGAGATCTGAACGAAAAGCTTGAAGAGGTTGCGGAGCAGATGGAGGCGCGCAATGCCTACATTGCCGAGGAAACCCGCATCAAGGCGGAGCGCGCCGAGCTCGAAATGCGAAACCGCCTCTATGAGCGTATCTCCATCCTCATTGACCCGCAGTTGAATAAGATCGAGCGGCTTTTGAACGCGCCGGAGGGGTGCGACCGGGACGCGCTTTGTAAGATCGCGGTACTGAAGGCGTATGTCAAGCGCCGCAGCAATTTAGAGCTTCTTGCGGCGTCCGATG
>JAFUDD010000487.1 GCA_017459315.1 Clostridia bacterium
ACAAAGCTGTTCAACTATACGATGGTGCCGTTTCATTGGAAGTGGTACGAGCCGCAGCGCGGGCAATATAACGAGCCGTACACCGGCAATCTTGTCGATTGGGCCGACGAAAACGGACTGAAAAAGAAGCTGCACGCGCTGATCTGGCATGAGCTTTGCCCCGATTGGGTGACGGACGAAACCGTACAGGACGAATACGTGCGCCGCATTACGCATCTGATGCAGACCTACGGCGACCGGTTCGACTTTTTCGATCTGGCGAACGAAACGACGGTCAACGACCGGTTCGACAACCCGGTATCGCGGTGGGTGCGCCGCATCGGGCCGATCGAGATGATTCAATTCGGCGCGAAACTGGTGCGATCCATCAAGCCCGACGCCAAACTGCTGTTCGGGGACTGGAACGTGCATAAGGATGAATACTTTGACTTTTTAGGCCGTCTGCGCGACGAGGGCGCGGGCATCGACATCATCGGCATGCAGAGCCACATGCAGCGCGATCTTTGGACGGCGGAGGAAACGATGCGCGTGATCGAACGCGCAGCGGCCTACGGGTTCCCGATCCATTTCCCGGAATGCTCGATCTGCAGCGGCACGCCGGTCGGAGAGCTGGTTTACGACAGCAACGGCACGGTCAACCGCTTTTATGAAACGCCCGAGCTGGCTGAATGGCAGGCGGGCTTTGCTGAGGATTTTTATACGCTCGTCTTTTCCGAACCCGCCGTGGAGGCGCTGTCGTGGTTCGACTTTACCGATCACCGCTGGCTCGGCGCGCCGGGCGGTGTGATCGACGACGATATGAACCCCAAGCCCGTGTACCATACGCTGCATCGGCTGATCCACAAGGAATGGTCGTCCGACGAAGCGGGCCTTACGAACGCCGAGGGCGTTACGGGCGCAAGCCTGTTCTGCGGCGACTATGAAATCACGATCGAAGTGGACGGCCTCCGTAAAACGTTCACCCGCACGCTCCCGCGTGAGAGCTTCTATGCGGGCGGCGGCAGCGTGACATGGGATTTTGCTCTGTAAACACCTTCATCCGGTTCCCTCCTATGAAAAACCGGCCGCGTGCATGCGGTCGGTTTTTCCGATGTGTGATTTCTTATGCTTCGATCTCCACCGCGGCTTCGGCGCTGCGCGTGCCATCCGTGGCCTTGACGGAGAGCGTGCCGCCCTCGCCCGCGCGGGCGATCAGCAGGGCTTCGCCGTAGTAGGTGTCCGAATCGGGATCGAGATAGCTCTGCTCATAGAACGGGCAGGCCGAGCCGAACGCTTCGAGCGTGCCGCCCGTCACCTCGGCATGGAGCATGCCGCGCTCGGCGGGCTTGGTCGTACCGTAGGCGTCCGCATAGCGGAAGCGGATAAAGGCAAGGTGACCGGGGCGAACGGTCTTTTCCTCCGGCTCGGCAAGGAGCACGGTGCGAAGCTCGGCGGTCTTTAATTCGTTCCGGCCGATCTCGCGGCCCTGCGCGTCGAGCGCAACGGCCTCGAGCGAGCCGTTTTCATACGGCACCTTGAACGTATAGACGCAGTCGTTATGAAACGCCTTTTTGCCGACGCTCTTGCCGTTCAGCTTCAATTCGACCGCTGCCGCGCGCGCATAGACCTCGACGGTGGCGACGCGTCCCTCAAAGCCGCGCCACGACCATGACGGCATGGCGTTCGTCATTTTCCACGACGACGGGCTGTGCTTGCCCTCATGGCAGATCGGGCGCACCGCGATATACGGCCCGTTTTCGCGCTCCAAGGCGACGCGGGTATACAGCGCCTCGCCGAGCGGCTTGCCGGTCAGGTCGATCCGGCCGCTGCCCGCTGCGATCCAGCCGGGGCCGGCGTCCATGTTCTTGGCATAATCGCCGTACTCCCACGCGCCGATCATACATTCGCCGAGGTAGTCGCTGCCCGCCCATACAAAATCGCCGATCAGACGCGGGTTGGCCTTGGCAAGCTCCCAAAACTTATAGGCGTCGAAGCAGAAGGTTTCTGAACCGAGAATGACACGGTTCGGGTAGTTTTTCAAGTCCTTTTTGTACCGCTTTTCGCCGTAGTTGTAGCCCGCGATATCCATGTTCGCAAAGGCCTCGCGCGTGGTAACATCCGAGCCGTGCAGCGCCGCGCCGGTCTTCATAAACCCGGCGCCCAAAAGCCCCGCCATATCGTTGAAGAACTTCGAGCCGGTGCTGCTCTCCTTGGCCTTTTTGCCCTCAGCCTTGGCCTTGGCGGCGGCCTCCGCTTCCTTTTTGGCCTTCTCGTCCGAATACTGGCCGAACCCGATCTTGTTCAGGAAATTGAAGAAAATATTGATGCCGCAGGTGACCGGCCGCGTCGGGTCGAGCTTGTGGAACAGCGCGGTCAGATCCTTAGCCAGCTGAATCCCCTTGGGCTGCGCGGTTTCCGCGACCTCATTGCCGGAGGAATACAGGATCACGCACGGATGGTTGAAGTCCTTATCGACCATATCGGTCACGTCCTGCTGCCAGAAATCAAAGAAGAAATCGACGTAATCGTATAGTGTCTTATGGATGTACCAATGGTCGATGTATTCGTCCATGACGTACACGCCGAGCCGGTCGCAGATTTCGAGCGCCGTTTTCGAGCACGGGTTGTGCGCGCTGCGCAGCGCGTTATAGCCGTTCTCTTTCAGAATACGGATGCGGCGTTCGAGCGCGTCGGGGTCGCAGACCGCGCCGATCAGTCCGTTGTCGTGATGCACGCACGCGCCGCGCAAAATGACGCGCTCGCCGTTGACCAAAAAGCCGTCCCTTCCCCATGCGATCGTACGGAAGCCGAACGTTTCCTCGGCCTCGTCGTCCGCATACGTGACGCGGCAGGTATAGAGCTTCGGCGTTTCGGCGCTCCACGGCGTCGCGCCGGGTACGGTCAGCGCAAACATGCGCTCGCTGCCCTCGGCCTTGGCCAGAACGGCTTCGCCGTCCAGCAGCGTGACCGTGACCGGGCCTTCGCCGCTCGTCTTGACCGTGA
>JAFUDD010000488.1 GCA_017459315.1 Clostridia bacterium
ACCTATCAGCGCATGGGTGATTGTCGGATGTTTTCCTCCGTGCCGGGAAAGAATAAAATCGAGGAGATCAACTTTCGACAGGTCGGCCACGTCTACGACAATCTGCTGTCCGCGGGCGTGCGTCCGTTCGTCGAGCTTTCCTTCATGCCCTCCGCGCTGGCAAGCGGGAAGAAGCTGGGGCTTGCCTATGACCCCAACATCACCATGCCGAAGTCCCTCGACGCGTGGAGCGATTACATCCGTCGCCTGATCCGCTTCCTTCTGGCCCGCTACGGCGCCGAGGAGGTGGAGAACTGGTACTTCGAGGTCTGGAACGAGCCGGATCTTTCCTGCTTCTTTGCCGGAACGCAAAAGGATTATTGCAAACTATACGAGGCAACGGCAAGGGCGATCAAGAGCGTGGACGAGCATCTCCGCGTCGGCGGCCCCTCCACCAGCGCCTGCAAGTGGATTCCGGCGTTTCTGGATTTCTGCGAGAGGAACAAGGTTCCCTGTGATTTCGTCTCAACGCACCATTACCCCGGCGACGCCTTCGGCAACTTTATCAATCTCGCAAATGTCAAGCACATGTTTTCATCGGCAATGCGCGCGGTGAAGAATCACATCGATCTCAGCGACGCCATGACGGATATGTTCTTCCTGCCGGAAGACGCCAAACGCTGGGACAAGGGAACGCTGGCCAGCATGGACAAGGCGGCCAAGGCGCAGTGTAAGGATAAGCCGCTGTTTATTACCGAGTGGAATTCCATGGCGGTGTTCGGCTCGCCGGTGCACGATGAAAAGTATTCCGCGGCCTTTGCGGTCAAATCCTGCCTCGATCTCGACAATACGCTCGGCGCGTACATGTTCTGGTGCTGCTCCGATCTCTTCGAGGAGCAGTTCATGCTGCCGAAGCCGTTCGTCGGCTCCTTCGGGATCGTCTCCAATGACGGCATCCCCAAACCCAACTTCTGGGGCTTTAAGATGCTTTCTATGCTCTATCCGCAGCGGCTTTCGCTGCCGCAAACCGATAAAGTGGACGTGGGCGCTTTTACCGACGGGACGAACGTGCAGGTTCTGCTGACGTCGCAAAGCGGGGACTATTACGAACACAAAGCGTATACGGTCAGCCTGTCCTTCGATTTTGCCGCAAGCGATGTCACCGTGCAGCGCATCGACGACGAGCATTGCAACCCGAAGCGTTTATGGCAGCAGATGGGCAGTCCGGATAATCTGACCCGCGCGGAGGTCGAAACGATCAAGGCGCAGTCGCGGCTTGCCGCAAAGCCGCTGCCGTTTGCCGTGGACGAAGGCCGAACCGCGCTTTCAATCACGCTTCGGACAAACGATGTTGCGCTGATCACCGTCAAAGCATAAAGGAGCCGCCATGCCGCATCCGTTTTTGCCCTGAACCGAATATGTACCCGACGGCGAACCGCATGTGTTCGGGGATCGGGTCTATCTTTACGGGAGCCACGACGCGCCGAATTCCACCCGTTTTTGCGTGAGCGACTATACGGTCTGGTCGGCCCCGGTGGACGATCTTTCCGACTGGACATGCCACGGCGTCACCTATCGAAAGGAGCAGGATCCGCGTTCGAAGCCCGGAAAGCCCGTCGATTTCTATGCGCCGGACTGCGCGCAGGGGCCGGACGGCAGGTATTATCTCTATTATTTTGCCGCCGGTCCGAATACCAAGCCCTTCGGGCCGCTGAGCGTCGCCGTCGCCGACAGACCGGAGGGGCCGTTCGAGTATTACGGCGATATCCGCTATCCCAACGGAAGCCCGGTTTTGAAATATCTCACCAACGATCCCGCTGTTTTGAACGACAACGGGCGCATTTGGCTTTACTACGGCTGGGGCTTGGGGCAGGATTTTCGGTCGAAGCTCTTTTCGCCGCTTTTGAACTATGTGCAGCATAAGCTGTTTTCGCGCCCGGTCGCGGAAATCAAGACGACAAAACCGAGCATCCTCTCTTGCGCCTGCGTGGAATTGGAGCCGGACATGCGGACGGTGAAATCGGAGCCGAAGGCGGTGCTGGACAGCAAGACCACGGCGGATCCGTCGAGCGCGCTGTACCGCCACGCCTTTTACGAGGCGGCAAGCATCCGCAGATTCGGGGATCTCTATTATCTGCTCTATTCCTCCGGCGAGAACAACGAGCTCGCCTATGCGACCTCACGCTTTCCCGACCGGGGCTTCACCTTTCGCGGCGTGGTTATTTCCAACAGCGATTTAGGATACCTCGGCAACACAAAGCCGAAGAACAATGCCGGTACGATCCACGGCGGCATCGAGAACATCGGCGGCAAATACTATGTGTTCTATCACCGCTGCACCAACAACACCGACTTTTCCCGTCAGGCGTGCGCGGAGCCTATCGAGATCGCTCCGGACGGCACGATCCGGCAGGTCGAGGTCACAACCCAAGGGCTGCAGGGTGCGCCGCTTCCCGGCGTCGGCGCCTATCCCGCGGCGATTTGCTGCAACCTCATCACGACAAAGCCGATTCGTCTCGGCATAGGCCGGCAGCAGACCATGCCGCGGATCACGGAAAAAGACGGCATCACGCTCCTTGCCGACTGCACCGCCGGCACAAAGGCGGTCTATCGGTATTTTGATCTTTCCGGCACGCGCGGCATACGGGTGGACAGCCGCGGGGACGCCGAAATCGCCGTCAACGGCCGCCGACTTGATGCGGCGGGCTTTGCGCCGCTGTCGGGCGGGGCCAGGGAGACATTGACCGTTGAAGTGCTTTCGGGCAAGACGGATATTCTTTCGTTCACATTCACAGCATAAGGAGGGCGCATGAGCACATTTCCGAGCGATTTTCTTTGGGGCGCGGCTGCGGCTTCGGCGCAGATCGAAGGCGCATGGAACGAAGGCGGCAGAACGCCGAGCATTTGGGACGTTGCCTCGAAAAAGCAGATCAAGCGCGGCGAAACCTGCCATACCGCCTGCGACCACTACCACCGTTGGCGGGAGGATGTGGCGCTGATGAAGGAGATCGGGCTGAAAAGCTACCGCTTTTCCATCAGCTGGTCCCGCGTGATCCCGGAGGAGGGCAGGGTAAACCCGGAGGGACTGAAATTCTACTCCGAGCTTGTGGATGCGCTGCTTGCGGCAGGCATTGAGCCGCTTGTCACGATCTATCATTGGGACATGCCCCTGTGGGTTTACAAAAAAGGCGGCTGGCGCAGCGAACGCATCGTGCCGCTGTTTCGGGACTTTACGAAGGTCATCGTAGACGCGCTTTCCGATAGGGTTCGCTGGTGGATGACCATGAACGAGCCGGGCTGCTTTATTATGAACGGCTATCTGCAGGGCGTTCATGCGCCCTTCAGGCGGAACTATACGGCGCTCTCGAAGCTCACCCGCAACTGTATGCTCGCCCACGCAGAAGCGGTCAAGGTGATCCGCCAACATGCAAAGAAGCCGCCCAAGGTAGGCGTGGCGTTTTCCAGCGGCGCGTGGGTACCGGCGCATGAAACGCCGGACGAAATCGAAGACGCCCGAAAAAAGACCGTGGAAACCGACAACGGATTGATGGCAAATCGTTGGTGGATGGACCCGATGCTGCTGGGAAAGCCCGTAAGGGCCTACGGCATTTTCGCCACCCATGAAAAAGACATGGCAGCCGTCTGTCAGCCGTTGGACTTTGTGGGGCTCAATATCTACACTTCTTTTAACTATGCCGAATGGGGCGGCGGCAAAAAGCCCGATCCGGGCATGGCAAAGAACAGCCTCGGCTGGGTCATTGACGGGCGGGTGATGTATTGGAACGTGAGGTTCGTTTACGAACGTTACAAGCTGCCCATCCTGATCACGGAGAACGGCCTTGCCGCAAACGATTTCGTTTCTTTGGACGGGAAGGTTCACGATCCGCAGCGCGCAGACTTTATTTGCCGCTACCTAAGGGGCTTAAAGCGTGCGGTCGATGAAGGGATCCCGGTACTGGGCTATCAGCATTGGTCCGTCATGGACAATTTCGAGTGGGCGGAGGGCTACGATCCCCGCTTCGGGCTCATCTATGTGGATTTTACGACGGGGAAACGGATCATCAAGGACAGCGCCCGGGCGTATCAGCGGATGATCGAAACAAACGGCGAAACCATATAAAGCATTCCATCAAAGAAAAGCATAGGCGTTTTGATAAGCTGAACGTGCTATCCTGCCGGCAGGGTACAGGAAAGGGGATTAAATATTTCTGCTGTTACGAAGCGAGGCAAACCGGTTTCGGCCGCTCTTTTCAACAGCCCGTTCCCTGCGTGCAAATCCTTACAAAATCGAGACAACTTTTTTCGGCGCTTGTGCTACAATAGCGGTATTGAAGCAAGGAGCCGAACCGGATGAAACGAAGCCTTCTCATACTGTGTTGTCTAACACTGCTCGCGTGCGTGCCGACACCGGAAACGGAATATGTCGTGAACAAGGGCGATGAAACGCTTACGCAAAAGTTAGCGGCATCACCGTTGCCGGTCGTGACGGCCTCCGTTGAAATGGAAGGACAAATGTCGGAATCGGACACGATGGAAGCCGCGCAGACAGCTGCACCGCGTTCGGCATTTCCCCCGCGATGGGATGAGGAAACGCTGCTGTCAAGCGGATGCACACTTTCGGTACACACCGATCTCGAAACCAAGTCTGACGACGTCTATCCGGTGTATCGCACACGCACCGTCGAGATGGATGTGCAAACCGGCGTCGAAATCCTGTCCGCATTACTGCCTCCGCCGATCTCGGTGGAGGAAAATACAACGACTAAGCGCGGATGGACCGAGCAGTTCAAGCAGTATTTAGCCGAGGTGGAAGCGCAGCAAGCCTATATTGCAGGCGGGCGTACCGAGACGGATCACGACGATGCCCTTTGGTCGGACGAGGAAATCGACAATAGATGCCAATGGTACATGGAGCAGATCGCTGCCGCGCCGGACGCGAACCGCCGGGAGGAGGTTTCGGACTATACGGGACTGACGATGAACAGCCAAAACATCTACCGGCTTGCAAACGGCGAACGCGTTTTGACGCGACTGCATGGCAACGGCTTTTCGCTTGTACGCGGGGCACTTGCCGAAAGCGTTTATTTGTACCCGGAATTTCTGTATGAACAGAGCCAAGACCCGCTTCGTGCGGAGGAATTTAAGGATTATCCGACGTGGAAGCCCGTCACGCTCGCCTATAAGGACGCCGAAAGCGTCGCCCGCAAAACGCTTGATGCACTTGGATTATCGGATTTCGTCCCCGTGGAAGCGGAGAAAGCCAATCTGTGCGATCAACGAAACGGCATTTTGGGCACGGCATTTGCTGCGGGATGGCGCTTCCAATGCCGCAGAGCAAACGGCGGCTATCCGTTGCTGCCCCAAACATGGGAATTTGACAGCATATTTCAATATGGCGAGGGCGACGAATGGGCGGTGAACAAGCGAATCGAGGACGAAGTCGTTTCCCTGTTCATTGATGAAAGCGGCGTGCGCCGGTTTACGTGGTCAAATCGAAAGACCGTCGTCGGAACGGAAAACGAAAATGTTGCGCTGCTGCCGTTCGATGTGGTGCAAATGCGCGTCCGAAACGCGTTCAGCGCGGGTATTCGCACTTTTCCGAACACGGACGCGCCGACGATCGAGGTGTATCGCATGGCGCTTGTGACCAAGACGCTGCGCATCAAGGACAGCGACGACTGTTATGAGATGCCGTGCTGGTGCGTCTGCTATAGGATGCAAACCGGGGAACAGCGCGAGCCCGGCAGCGCGCAAAGCTGCATCTATATCAATGCCGTGGACGGCTCCGTTGTGCATACGGTGATGGGGCGGTAGGCGCGGCAGAGGGCTGAAAATGCGTCCAAAAAGCAAATTTTGCATGAACGGATGCCAAAAGCCCTTGCGGACGCGCGGATTCGGTCGTACACTGAACGCATGGAACAGAGAAAGACGATAGATTTATCCGAACTGATCGACTTATCCGATATGGAGCCTGCGACCCCGACGCCGGACGCCGCTGTGCCGGACGACGCCGCGCAGCCGAGCCCTGCCGCGCCCGAACCGCAAAAGGCGGACTTTTTGGCAAAGGCGCTTGCGGCGGGCAAGGCTTTTTTGACGTGGCTTTGGGGCAAGCTGAAGGCGTTTGCCGCATGGCTTTGGGCGAAGCTGAAGGCGCGGTGGGCGTGGTTTAAGGTGCAGCCGCCGGAACGGAAACGGCTGGCCTTGGCGGGCGCGGCGGCGTGCCTTGCCATCGTGCTCGGCCTTACGGCGGTGGTGATCGCGCTTTCGACCAACGCGCGGCAGGCGGCGGCAGCGGCGGTCATGGAAGCCGAGCCGAAGCCGGCGGCGGTGCAGCGCACCGTCCTGCCCGAAAACGCGGACGAGCTCGGCCCGACCGAGGATTGGGAAGACTTTGCCGCGGCGGACACGGAGCCGCTTTATACCGCCCTGAAAAAGCATGACACGAGCGACGAGGTCACCGTTCTGCAGGAGCGGCTGATCGCGCTCGGCTATCTCGAAATCGACGAGCCGACCGATTATTACGGCAGCGCGACCGAATACGCGGTGAAGCTGTTTCAGCGACAGCACGACCTGGAGCAGGACGGCGTCGCGGGGGATCAGACGCTGACGCTGCTGTATTCCGACGAGGCGCAAAAGTATACACTCAAGGAGGGCGCCGAGGGACGCGACGTAAAGATGCTGCAGGAGCAGCTGGTCGATCTCGGCTACCTTTCGTCGAAGCAGGTGGACAGCGTTTACGGCGAGGTCACGCAGGCCGCAGTCGTGGCGTTTCAAAAGCGCAACAGCCTGACCGCCGACGGCAAGCGGGAGAAAAGACGCTCGAAAAGCTGTACAGCGACGACGCCAAGGTGTCGAGCGAGCTTGCCGCCAAGCAGAAGGCCGAAAAGGAAGCCGCCGAAAAGAAGGCCAAGGAGGAAGCCTCCAAGGCCAAGGCGCAGCAAAAGGCCGAGGACGCGGCAAAGGCCAAGAGCACGAAGATCAACAAGTTTATTTCGGCGGCGCAGTCCAAGCTCGGCTGTGAATACATCCTCGGCGACCGCGGCCCGGACACGTTCGACTGCTCCGGCTTTGTATGGTATTGCTTAAAGCAGGCGGGCGTCTCCACGACGCGGCTGAACGCAGCGGGCTATTCCAAAAAGTCCGACTGGAAGGAGATCAAGTCCTTCTCCGACGTGCAAAAGGGCGACATCCTGTTCTTCCGGAGCAACGACTCCGCGAAGGTCAGCCACACCGGCATCTACATCGGCAGCGGCATGATGATCGACGCTTCCTCCGGCAACGGCAAGGTCGTCAAGCGCGCGGTGTCGTCATACTGGAAAAAGAACTTCGTCAATGCCAGACGTCCTTGGTAACGCAAACCGCAGAGCGAAACAGTCAGCAAGAGGCAGGCGCAAAATGCGCTTTGCCTCTTTTCTTTTTCGCGGTTCGGTGCTATACTGTCCATAGGGTTATTCATTTCGATGAATAACGTTATTCCCGATTTGTGATAACGGGAGGGCGTATGCGCGATTCGTGCGGGCGGGAAATCCGATATTTGCGCATCTCCGTCACCGATCTGTGCAACTACCGCTGCCGGTACTGCATGGACGAGGACGGGGTTAAAAAGCGTGCCCATCGGGATATGCTTTCGTTCGAGGAGATCACGGAGATCACCACGGCGGCGGCGCGGCTCGGCATCGAAAAGGTGCGGCTGACCGGCGGCGAACCGCTTGTGCGGCGGGGATTGCCGGATCTTTGCCGGATGCTCAAGGCCGTTCCGGGGATGCAAGAGCTTGCGATCACGACCAACGGGAGCCTTTTGCCCGCGCTTGCGGACGCATTGAAGGCGGCGGGCGTGGATCGGCTGAACGTGAGCCTCGACACGCTGCACCCCGACCGCTTCGCTTCGATTACGCGATGCGGCACGCTTTCCGATGTACTGGCGGGGCTTGACGCCGCCGAAAAAGCGGGCTTTACCGGCACCAAGCTGAATACCGTGCTGCTCGGCGGCTTTAACGACGACGAGATTGCGGACTTTGCGGCGCTGACGCGTGACCGGGACCTTTCGGTGCGGTTTATCGAGCTGATGCCGATTGGCTTTGCGGCAAACGCCGGTGCGACATATCTGCCCGCAGACGCGGTGCTGAAGGCGGTTCCGGCTCTCGAACCGGTCGAAACGCGCGGCGTGGCGCGGGTGTACCGGGTGCCGGGCTATCGCGGCACGGTGGGGCTGATCACCCCGCTTTCGGAGAAGTTTTGCGCGTCGTGCGACCGCGTGCGGCTGACGGCGGACGGCAAGCTGAAGCCGTGTCTGCACAGCGCGGCGGAGATTCCCTTGCGGGGGCTTCACGGCGCGGCGCTGGAACAGGCGCTTTCGGACGCGATTTTTCATAAGCCGAAGGAGCATCATATCGACGCGGCGCATCGAAGCGAGTCGCCGCGCAGCATGTATGAGATCGGAGGATAAGCATGGAGCTTACGCATTTCAACGAACAGGGACGCGCCCGCATGGTCGATGTGACCGAAAAGGCCGAAACCTTCCGCGCGGCAACCGCGGAGTGCCGGATCAAGCTGCATGAAACGACGCTATCGCGCATCAAGGCGGGAAGTATGCCCAAGGGCGACGTGCTCGCGGTTGCGCAGGTGGCGGGCATCATGGCGGCTAAGCGCACCTCGGAGATCATCCCGATGTGCCATCCGCTGCATCTGACCGGCGCGGACATCGCTTTTGCCTACGAACCGGACGGCATTCGCATCCGCGCGACCGTGCGCTGCAAGGGCGAAACCGGCGTCGAGATGGAGGCGCTGCACGCGGCGAGCGCGGCGGCGCTGACGATCTACGATATGTGCAAGGCGATCCAGAAGGATATGGAGATCACCGAGCTGCATTTGCTCGAAAAGACCGGCGGCAAAAGCGGCCGCTATGTGCGGGAGGAACGGATATGAAACAGATCAAAACAACCGATGCCGTCGGGCATGTGCTGTGCCACGACCTCACGCAGATCATTCCCGGGGAATACAAGGGCGCGCGGTTCCGCAAGGGGCATATCGTGACCGAGGCCGATATCCCGGTGCTGCTGTCGATGGGCAAGGAGAACCTGTATGTGTGGGAGATGCAGCCGGGGATCCTGCACGAAAACGACGCGGCCGAGCGCCTGTGCGCGATCACGAAAAACGACGGCATGACGCGTTCCGAGGTCAGGGAGGGCAAGATCGAGCTGACGGCTGAACGCGACGGCGTATTTTTGGTCGATTCCGAAAAGCTCTTTGCGATCAATTCAATCGACGAGATCACGATTGCCACGCGCCGCGGAAATTTCCCGGTGCATAAAGGCGACAAACTGGCCGGCATGCGCGTGATCCCGCTGGTGATCGACGAAAAGAAATTGAACGAAGCTGAAGCAATTGCAGACGGCGCACCGATTTTGAAGCTGCTGCCGTACACCCTGCGCACCGCCGCGATCATCACGACCGGCAGCGAGGTCTTTTCGGGACGCATCGAGGATAAGTTCACGCCGGTGCTGATCGAAAAGCTGAAGGCCTATGGCATCGAAGTGATTTACCACGAAACGACCGACGATCAAAAAGCGAACATCACTGCCGCCATTGCCCGCGCGCGGGCAAAGCGCCCCGACCTTGTACTCTGCACGGGCGGCATGAGCGTGGATCCGGACGATCAGACGCCCGGCGCGATCCGCGAGAGCGGGGCGGCCGTCGTCACCTATGGCGCGCCGGTGCTGCCGGGGGCAATGCTGCTGCTGGGGTATTATGACGACGGAACGCCGGTGCTCGGCCTGCCGGGATGCGTGATGTACGCGAAAGCGACGATCTTGGATTTGGTGCTGCCGCGCATCGCCGCGGGCGTGCGGCTCGAAAAGAAGGACTTTATCACGCTCGGCGAGGGCGGGCTGTGCCTCGGCTGCAAGCCGTGCACGTTCCCGCATTGTCCGTTCGGACGCTGATTGGATTTTTGGAGGTTTCCATGTTTACAGCCAAAGTCATTACCGTTTCTGACCGCTGTGCCGCGGGCGAGGCCGAGGACAAAAGCGGCCCGGTCGTGGCCGACATGCTGCGGGCGGCGGGCTATACGCTGCTCGAAAGCGCCTTGACCTCCGACGAACCGGATGAGATCGAGGCGGCGCTGCTTCGTGCGGTAGAGGAGGATGCCGCGCTGATCGTCACGACCGGCGGCACGGGCTTTTCCCCGCGCGACAATACGCCGGAGGTCACGCTGCGCGTGTGTGAGCGCCCGGTGCCCGGCATACCGGAGGCGATGCGCTATGCGTCGCTTGCGATCACGCCGAGGGCTATGCTGTCACGGGCGGCGGCGGGCATTCGCAACCGGTCGCTGATCGTCAATCTGCCCGGCAGTCCGAAGGCGGCGAAGGAAAACCTGGAGGCCGTTTTGCCCGCGCTCGATCACGGCCTTTTGATGCTGCGCGGCGGGCGGCAGGACTGCGCGAAAAACTGATGTATAAACTGAAGCCATTTTTCGCATACTGCTGAAAAAAGGAGGAACGGAAAATGGCTTACGGACAGCAATCCATCGGCTGCGAGGTACATTCCTGCCTGTTTCATCAGCAGGGAAACACCTGCCGCCTGAACAGTATCACCGTGCGCCCGACGCCCGGCTGCACGACCTGCGGCGCACAGGACGAGAGCTTTTGCGGCTCCTATGCGCACCGCAGCGATTCTTGACCGAAAAACCCCGGCACAGTGCGGCCGGGGCGCTTTTTTGCCCTGCCGCGCAGGCGTCGGACGCGGCATGACAATAAGAGCTATAACGTTTTTATATTTTTGAGAAAAACCGAACCTATTGTATTTTTATTATGAAAATCGAACAAATCGGGTACGAACGGACAAAAAACGCCGCTCCGTGCGGAGCGGCATGGATGATCGGGGAACGGGACGTCAGATCTTTCCGTCGAGAATGTCCTGCAGCGTGATCGAGCCGAAGTATTCGTCGAGCCGCTTTTGCGCCGCGGCATAGAAATTATACACGGCCAGCTGCTCGCCCTCGCGCTTCTGCGCGCCGCGCGGGTCGTCGAGGCAGCGGTTGATCTTCACGGAATCCTCGGTGCAGCGGATCACGTCCAAAAACGAGATTTCGCTGATCGGGCGCATCAAAGCATAGCCGCCGTTGGCGCCCTTGTCGGAACGCACAAGACCGCCGTATTTCAGCTGCCGCAGGATTTTTCTTGTATGTTCGTCGCTGCTGATGGCAGCATATTCGCGCACCTTTTGCGAAGTGCAGATTCCGTCGTTCTGTGCAAGATAGAGCAGGCAGCGGATGGCATAATCGGTCGTCATGGTCAATTGCATGATGATGTACCCCCTATCGTTTTCTTAAAAACCAAAGCCGTATGCGCGATGGCATTTTGAACGGCCCTTGGTGAACAGCACCCCGGCAGCAGAAAACCGCCGTATCCTGTTTTATGTCCTGTTATTTATGTGTAATATATCAAGTTTTTCGGTTTTTGTCAATGTATTTTTCATCTTCCTTATAATAATTTTTTATGAGGAAGGCTTTCGGCACGAAAAAGCATTTTGCGATTCGGCGGGGTATTTTTGATCCCCCGGCCGGGGATTTTGCGCAAGTTTCGGTTGCAATCGCCCGCAAATATGGTATAATGCTGATGCATCCCTTTTTTATCATCAGCAGGAGGATTCTATGCAGCTTTTGAAATTGCGTGATATACAGCGTGAGCCCGAAAAATACGCGGGCGCGATCACGGTATGCGGTTGGGTCCGCACGGTTCGGATCGGCAAGGCGTTCGGCTTTATCGAGCTGAACGACGGCACCTCGTTCCGGCCGGTGCAGGTCGTCTTTGCCAACGACGAGCGAGCATTGGGCGCAGGCCTCACCACCGGCTGCGCGATCATCGTAGAGGGCACGCTTGTTCTGACGCCCGATGCGCCGCAGCCGTTTGAGGTGCATGCGGACGCGATCACGATCGAGGGCGCCTGCCCGAGCGACTATCCGATGCAAAAAAAACGCCATACGCTTGAATATCTTCGGACGATGCAGACGCTTCGGCCGCGCACCAACACATTCCAGGCGACGTTTCGCGTGCGCTCGGTCATCGCGGCGGCGATCCATGAGTTTTTCCAGGAGCGCGGGTTCGTCTATGTGCATACCCCGATTCTGACCAATGCGGACTGCGAAGGCCGCGGCGAAATGTTCCAGGTCACGACGCTGGATATGGAGAACCTGCCGCGCACCGAGGACGGCAAGGTGGATTATTCGCAGGACTTTTTCAAAAAGCCCGTGCATCTGTCCGGCTCCGGTCAGCTCTACGGCGAAGCGTTCGCTTTGGCGTTCCGCGATATCTACACCTTCGGCCCGACGTTCCGCGCCGAATACAGCTTCACGCCGCGCCACGCGAGCGAGTTCTGGATGATCGAGCCGGAAATGGCGTTCTGCGATCTGGAGGGCGATATGGAGGTGGCCGAGGCAATGGTGAAATACATCATCCAGGCCGTGCTCGACCGCTGCCCCGCCGAAATGGAATTCTTTAACACCCGCATCGACAAGGGCCTTTTAGACCGGCTCCACAACGTTGTGGACAACGATTTCGGCCGCGTCAGCTATACCGAAGCGATCAAGATCCTGCAGGAAAGCGGCGAGAAGTTCGAGTACCCGGTGGAGTGGGGCACCGATCTCCAGTCCGAGCATGAGCGTTACCTCACCGAGCGCGTGTTCGGCAAGCCGATTTTCCTCACCGACTATCCGAAGGCGATCAAGTCGTTCTACATGCGCGTCAACGATGACGGCAAGACTGTCGCGGCGTGCGATCTGCTCGTGCCCGGCGTCGGCGAGATCGTCGGCGGCAGTCAGCGTGAGGAGCGTTACGACGTGCTCGATGCGCGCTGCAAGGAGCTCGGCATGGATATGAGCGAGTATCAATGGTTCCTCGACCTCCGCAAGTACGGCGGCGTGAAGCACGCGGGCTTCGGCCTCGGCTTCGAGCGTATCGTGATGTATGTCACCGGTATGCAGAACATCCGCGACGTGCTCCCGTTCCCACGCACCGCGGCGAATCTGGACGTGTAATTCGGGCGGGATTTTGCAAAGCACCGCTGTCCATGCGCAGGCATGGGGATCGTTCGACCGGAAGGGGGTCCTATGAAGCCATACGATAAGCCGCAAAAACGCATAGCGATCACGACGCTGAGCATCGTGGGCGGGAACCTGCTGCTGGCCTTTTTGGTCGCGGCGTTCATCATCCCGCACGATATTCTGATGGGCGGCACGTCCGGCATCGGCATCGTGTTAAGCAAGCTGTTTCCGTGGCTCGACGTTTCCCTTGTGATTTTGGTGCTGAACGTGATCCTGCTTGTGATCGGGCGCATTGTGCTCGGCCGCACGTTTGCGGCGACGACCGTCGCAAGCTCGATCCTCTATCCGCTGTTTCTGGCCGTATTTCAGCGGATCCCCGGCATCGACAGTCTGACCGACAATTCCATGCTGGCCGCCCTGTTCGCGGGCGTGCTGATGGGCGTCGCGCTGGGGCTTGTCATGCGCGTCGGCTCCAGTACCGGCGGTATGGATATCGTGGCGCTGATCCTCAGCAAGTGGACGCACCTTTCGGTAGCGATCTTCATTTGGACATTGGACTTTCTGGTGATCGGCGGGCAGGCGCTGTTCGTCGTGCCGGAAAAGACGATGCTCGGCATCCTCACGCTCGTTCTCGAAACGCTCGTGCTCGATCAGCTGATGGTGCTCGGCAAGTCGCAGATTCAGCTGCTGATCATCTCCAAAAAGTATGAGGAGCTGCGCGACGTGCTGCTGAACCGGCTCGAAGCCGGCGTTACGATGACGATGATCGAAACCGGCCTTTTGGCCGAGCGGCAGAAGGGCGTGCTGTGCGTGATCCCGCAGCGCAAGCTGTACGACGCGACCCAGATGATCCAGGCCGTCGATCCGCTGGCGTTCATCACGATCACGCAGGTCAAGGAGGTGCGCGGCAGAGGCTTCACCGTCGAGCGCAAGCCGCTCGAACCCGACCCGCGCGAGCCGGAAACGGAAACCGAATAACGGATTCCTTGAACCGGAGCAGCTGCCCCGGCTCAGGCTGTTGCAAAAGGGGTCAGACCATTTGCGGCGATGATTCATAAAGAATAATCTTTTGGAAGAAAAGGCAAAGCATGCCTTTTCTTTTTAATATCGCCGCAAACGATCCGCGTTTTCGCTCTCGTGATAACTAAGTATACACTTCGAGACGAAAACACGAATTCAGCTGTATTCTGTAAAGGGTGGTTTCAAACCACTACTACAGAATAGCTGTGAAATGGTCTTCCTGCGGTAAAAGAAGAAAACAGTGCGGCTATCGGAAAGGAGTTCGTTCTTTTTGCGGTTAGCCGCACCATTATTTTATCACAGGAGGTAAGAAAAATGAAGTCCTATTTTGAAGAACACGGCGGAACATACACAGAGGTCGGGCAGGTATTGATTCCAAGCCTCGTCATGGACGAACAGCCGGAAGGCGACATTGGCGTATGGGGCTGGCGGCGGAAACGATACCTGAAAGAGCATCGGAAGGGTATCTACAATCAGATGCTTATGGACGGAACGATCACGCAGCATTTGATTGAGATAAACGAACAAGCGATGGATATGCGGGAACGTTTGGTCAAGCAGTTCCAGAAAGCCGAAGGCGTGACAGAAGATTTGAAACGCAAAGATCAAATGGCTTGGGTCGGCGTCATGAACAGCATTTATAACCGCGTGGATGAAATCATACTGCACGATCTGATTTATATCTAAAAGCCAAATAACAGTTGGAGGAGCATCTCGTAAATGGGATGCTCCTTTTTCATGTAATCATTTCAATATCCAGCGTATCACGTCACTCCCATCATACTACAATTTAAAAATATATTATTTTGGCTCGTTTAAACGTGCAAGTTACTTGCACCTTTAGATGCAATAATCATCCTGCAAATCGTGATTATTCCAATAAAAAAGGAGAATGACCATGTAGTTTTGCGGCTGAATCATAAAACCGAATACTGTTCTACCGTCAGCGATACAGCATCCAACCGGACAGATATGTTAGGTCGCGGGCATAGCCCGCTGCGATAACGTGTTCAAGAAAAGCTCTTACGCGAGCCCAACACAGGAACGGCAACGGTCATGAGAACAGGATTAGAGAGCATTGCATGAAGTACATGTTTGTGTTATCAAAAATATATTATTCAAGCAGGAACAATTTGGGGGTAGAAATTGCTTTTATAGGTGAGAGGACGATGTTGTACCGACGCCGGAAAATGTTATAGAACACTGCTCCCACTTTTTCCGTACCCGTCTTGGGTACGAGTGGTGCGGTGCGCCATTGGCGCACCGGAGACGTCAGCTTTGGTGGCAGATTCAATAAAATGTAAACTACTCCCACCCTTTCGTCCGAAACATGGTTATTGGTCACTATGTTTCGGGACTTCCCGACAAGTTGGCGGGAAGTTAATCGACCGAAAAACGAATCCCAACATGGGATTTATTATGCGTAGCAACTTGTGTCCAACTTGGTCACAAGTTCGGAAAAGAAACTGTCTTCACTTTTGAAGATCAGATAGTATCGCACCGCCGCAGCGGGAATGGAACGTAAGAAAATCAAATAGAACGGCACTCTTCGGTCAGCCTTCGGGCTGGCTTTTCTTTTGCCGTTCGGAAAGGAGCATTTGTATCGCGCCGTCTGCGGGCGGGAAAGGAAGCATAACGGAAAACACATTTTAGGAGGACACCCTATCGACCCATGACACAAAACCATCACCGCCATGTATATGGCAGCGGACGATCTTCGTTATTTCGGGGATCGTCCTTTTTGTATCGCACCGCTTGTCGGGAAGTGAACACAAACGACCAAATCATTATTTTCAGAAAAGAGGATTACAAACATGATAGACCATCTATCCAACAGCATCGTTACACGGCACACATTCAACGGAATCTTAAGCAAAGGAGGGCTTGCGAGACAGGATGTATCTGACCCAACGAATCGGAAACACAACGTACCGCGTCAAGGTCACGGTAAACGAAAGCGGTACGCAAACTTTAGAGGATATGCTGCTGCGGCTGATACGCAATGATACCCTTGCAAACTGCAGTGAATGTGGTATAATAGCGTTACCGCAGGAAGGTCATCCGCAGCTCGAAAGGATACCTTCATGAAACAACCTATCATTACCAATCAGATCACCGCTCTATATGAGCGCCTTTCCCGCGACGATGAGCTGTCCGGCGACAGCGTTTCGATCCAGACGCAAAAGTTCTTTTTAGAGGATTACGCAAAGCAGCACGGATTTGTTCCGTTCGTCCATTATACCGACGATGGATTCAGCGGCGGTAACTTCAATCGCCCATCTTGGAACCGTCTCGTTGCAGACGTGGAAGCCGGACGTGTTTCGGCGGTGATTGTCAAGGATATGAGCCGCGTCGGCAGAGAGTATTTGCAGACCGGGTATTATACGGAAATCTTCTTCCCGCAGAATCACGTTCGCTTTATCGCCATCTCCAACAACATAGACAGCAACGACCGGAACAGCAGCGAGATTGCGCCGTTTCTGAATGTCATCAACGACTTCTATCTGCGCGATTGCTCACACAAGCAGAAAGCCGCATACAAAGCCCGCGGCAATGCCGGTATGCCATATGCTTCCATCCCCTGTTACGGATACCGAAAGGATCCCGCCGATCGACATCATTGGATCGTGGATGAGGAAGCGGCAGCGGTTGTCAGAGAAATCTTTTCACTTGCGGCAAAAGGGATCGGCGTTGTCGAGATCGCCAAATCCTTGAGCGCGCGCAAAGTGGAAAAGCCATCATACTATATGTCAACACACGGCATTTGGAACAGCGGGAACACATGGGTGCATGAGCGTCCGTATGACTGGAACTGCCGGACGGTTGCCGAGATTCTTTCCCATGCGGAATACCTCGGTCATACGGTCAACGGACGATCAATCAGCGAATCGTACAAGACGCACAAGCGAGTCCGAACCGACCCCTCCGAATGGCAGATCATTGAGAATACCCATGAAGCGATCATTGATCAAGAAACGTTTGACGCCGTACAGAGCGCAAGAAAAACGGTACGGCGCACGGACACAACCGGCAAGGCAAACGTCTTGACCGGATTGGTGTTCTGCGCCGACTGCGGGCAGAAGATGTATAACCACAAGCGGGGCTCAAAGGCAAAGCAATTACACGTCCTGCCAGACCCCGTAACGGGATTGTACCCGATTGACGGTTACTGCTGCTCTACCTACGAACTCACGAAATACCGATCTGACAAGACTTGCTCCTCACATTCCATTACGTCAAAGGCGATACGGCTGCTGCTCTTGAACACGATTCGAGAGGTGGTTCGGTATGCGACGTTCGACGAGGAACGGTTTATCCGGCGTGTCAGAGAGCAGTCCGAGATACAGAACAAAGCGGATGCGAAGGAACTGCAGCGGAAGATCGGCAAGTCACAGAAACGGATTGCAGAGTTGGATCGGCTGATTATGAAGCTGTACGAGGATTATGCGCTTGATCGGTTGCCATTGGAACGGTATCAGCAGATGGCGGCAGCATACGAAGCGGAGCAGAAAGCGCTGAAGGAAACAGTAGCTTCCGATCAGGTAAAAGCCGACGCCTTTACGGATGACACCGACCGTGCGGAACGGTTCTTGACGCTTGCGAAGAAATACACCGATTTCTCATTCCTGACCGACGAAATGATCCTTGCGTTTGTGGACAAGATTCTTGTACATGCGCCAGAGAAGATCGACGGTGAACGGGTGCAGGAGGTGGAAATCTTCCTAAAGCATATCGGCAAGGTGGAACTGCCGCAAGAAGCAATTCCTGAAAAGGTTATCTCTCCGAAACAACTGGAGCGAATCCGAAAGAAGCGTGCGTATATGCAGGAATACTATCGCACCAAGATCAAGCCGCAGAAGGAAGCAAAACGAACAGAGCCAGCCACCGAAAAGGAAACGGCATAGGCAGACGAACAGCGCCTCGCAGGGAACAATCCTTGCGGGGCGTTTTGTATGCTGAATGCTCTTTGCTGGTGCGTAAAGCGAGCCGCAGGAATTGTGATCCACTTGATTATAATTTCCATTTGGCAGCGAGATGGCAGCAGGGTGAAATCCTTGCTGCCTTTTTCGGTTGATTTGGCAGTACGGACGGAAGGTGTCAAAGCTGGACATTTTTGACCCCTGTTTTCTATCTAACCAGGCAACAAACGGATCGGATGGTGCGACTTCTCGCACCGTTTTTTCTTTCGGACGGTTGGTTGGTGCGAGTATTCGCACCAGTTTGGAGAGGTAGACGCTTGATGCCAAATCGAGAGGAATCCGGTGCCTTTTCCGTATTGTCAGGAATGGCACGGTGCCGAAGCGGTGCCATCCAGCAAAACAGATATTGTAGCTAAAATCACAATGGTTTTGGCGGAAAGGAGGTCATATGAACGACACAGAACGTATCCAGGCACAGCACAGATTGGAGGAAGCGCAGGCGCGGGATCGGGTCAAGGAACGCAAGGCACGAACCAGACGATTGATTCAGATCGGCGCGATTGCAGAGAGCGTGTTCCCGAAAATCAAGGACATGGAGCTTGAGGATGCGAAGCGTTACATGGAACAGATCCAAGACCGTTAGGGGATCGGAATCGGAGGAAGCAGCCGTCCGCGACTGCTTCTTCTTTTTTATTTTTTCCGAAGGGCGCACTTACTCACCACCTGCGAGGCAAGCGGTGGTACCCGCCCGTTGGTCGGGTCGTGCGCTCCTCCCGAAAGCGTTGCTTTCTCCGGAGGGGCAGACAATGCCGCAAGCCGTCATTGTCTGAGCAGCGGCGAATTGTCGTGCAATTCTCGCTGCATGAAACCCTGCACCGCAGGGTTTCGGGTACGCTGTGGAAACGGCGCGCCGTTTCAAAAACATAATCACAGAGAAGAGATTTTTATCATGGCAATTTACCATTTAGAAGCAAAAATCATAAGCCGAGGCACAGGACGCTCGGCAGTCGCCGCCGCAGCTTATATGGGCTGCGATGTAATTACCAATGAATACGACGGGATCACCCATGACTATACTCGCAAGGGCGGTCTTGTATGGGAGCATATTTTCCTACCCGCGCAAGCGCCGCCGGAATGGTCTGATCGTGGGACGCTATGGAATGCTGTGGAACGGGCGGAGAAAACGAAAGACAGCCGCCTTGCACGGGAGTTAATCGTAGCCCTTCCCCTGGAACTACCTGCCGAGGAATGGAAAGCGATATTGACCGAGTATATCACGGAACATTTCGTAGCGGATGGTATGTGCGCCGACGTCGCCATCCACGACACCGACGGTCACAATCCCCATGCACATATCCTGCTGACCGTTCGCCCTCTCAATCAAGACGGAACATGGCAGTACAAAACACAGAAAGAGTATCTTTGCGTTAGGAACGGTGAGGAGCGCGGCTTTACGGCACAGGAGTTTCTGCAGGCACAGAGTGAGGGTTGGGAGAAGCAGTACCCATACAAGAAGGACGGTAAGAAAGTGTTTCTGCCGCCGAGCAAAGCGACCGGTTTGGAGCGTTTGTCCAAACAGCCGAAAAGCACAACATACGGCCGGCAGAATCCAATCACCGCACGGTGGAACAGTAAGGAACAGATGGAAGCATGGCGTTCGGAATGGGCTAATGCCGTCAACAAGTATTTGGAGAAAGCGCAGCAGCCGAAGCGGATCGACCATCGCAGCTTTGCCGATCAGGGACTTGATCTGAAGCCCACGATTCACGAGGGCGCGACGGCGCGTGTACTGGAGAGCAAGGGCATCGTTTCAGACCGCTGCGAGTTAAATCGGCAAATCAGAGCGGACAATGTGTTGATCCGGAAGCTGAAAGAGTTGCTGTCGGTCGTAAAGGACGTCATACAGGTATTTGCGG
>JAFUDD010000489.1 GCA_017459315.1 Clostridia bacterium
AGGTTTCGAATCCCAAGCCGAGCGGTTCATACTCGTCTTTCTTGATGCGGAACGAGAGCGTCGTTCCTTCCCGGCAGATATCGACATGCAGAATATGCTCCGCTGTCAGCTTTTCGTAGTCGATCAAATCCTTGACCGGCTCGCCGTTGATGGCAAGCAGCGCATCCCCCGCCCGAATGCCGCATTGCGCGGCCGGGGAGCCGGGATCGACGTGTGTAATTGTCTGCGTACATATTTTCATAGGTTAATCTTACCACAATCTGTTTCGTTTTGCAAGGTTGGAAAAGGACGCTCCGATCGGGAAAGCGTCCTCCGGTTCTCCGTATAAGTTTTATGCCTGTTTTGCTTTATGCAGCACCTTATCCATCGTGTTCCGCAGCGGAATACCGATCAGTGTAGCGACAGCGATCTTGGCAGCGTCGCCGGGCAGGAACGGAATCACGCACAGCGACATGGATTCAACCAAGGTGCGCTGTGTTTGCAGCATAAACCACGCGGTGCCAAGTGCATACAAAACGACCGTGCCGAGCACCATACCGACGGCAACCAGCCATTGGCTTCCCTTGCCGCGGAAGCGATCCGCAAACAAGCCCGTCAAAACAGCGGCAGGCAAGTAACCGACGAGATAGCCGCCCGTGACGCCGATCAGCTTTTGCAGGCCGCCCTTGAACCCGGAAAACACCGGCACGCCGACTGCGCCGAGCAATAAATATACCGCAACGGCGATTGTGCCGTCTACACAACCGAGTACCGCGCCGATCAGATAAACGTCAAGCGTGGCAAGAGAGATCGGGATAGGCCCGATCGGAATCGACCACGGTGAAACGACGCACAGAAGCGCCGCCATGACAGCGATGCGACACATGCGAATCAGGTTTGGTTTCATTGTACTTCCTCCTACAGAAAATATCCGTCCGGGATCGTCCCCCGGACGGATAATTGTTATTTGAATAATCCTTTTTTGCGCTTTTGCGGCGTCGCCGTGCCTTGCAGCTGGGCAAGCTGTTCAAGGAGCTGTCGTTCTTTTTCGGAAACGCGTTTTGGAATTTCGACATTCACCGTCACGAGCAGATCGCCCTTGCCGCTTTGCTGCAGCCGCTGCACGCCCTGCTCGCGCATGCGGAACGTTGTTCCGTTCTGCGTACCGGCCGGCACGGTGTATTTGATCTGACTGTCCAGCGTCGGAACGATGATCTCGCCGCCGAGCACCGCTACCGTATAAGGAATGTTCATATTCAGCAGCAGATCGGCGCCGCGACGCTCAAACTTCTGATGCGGACGAACGGTGATCGTGATATACAGGTTCCCGCGCGGGCCGCCCTTATACCCGGCTTCGCCTTCATTGCGTTTGGACAAGGTCTGACCGTCGTTGATGCCCGCCGGAACGCGCACGGTGATCCGCTTGTTGCGCTTGATTCTGCCGCGCCCCTTGCACTCCGGGCAAGGATCGGAAATCACCTGACCGCTGCCGCGGCATGCCGAGCACGGGCGTGTGGTGACGAAGGAACCGAGGATCGACTGGCTTTGCTGCCGTACCTGACCCGTGCCGCCGCACACCGAGCAGCGCGTGGGCTTGGTGCCGGGCTTTGCGCCGCTGCCGCCGCAGGTTTCGCAGATCTCCTCGCGTGCGATCACGATTTCCTTTTCACAGCCGAACGCAGCTTCTTCAAACGTCAGCGTCAGATTATATCGAAGATCGTCGCCTGCAACCGGGCCGTTGCGCGTGGACTGTCCGCCGCCGAAGCCGCCGCCGAAGATCGTGCTGAAGATATCGCCGAAGCCGAAATCCTCCGCGCCGGTGAACGGATTG
>JAFUDD010000490.1 GCA_017459315.1 Clostridia bacterium
CGACGGCGAAGGCGAGGGCGTGGGCTTTTTGGTCGGCGCAGGCGTGAAAGTCGGGCGCGGCGAGGGCGTCGGGACGGCGGGGGACGGACGGCCGAGGCAGGCGGACAGGCCGAAAAGACCGATCACCAGCAGGAGCGTCACGCCGCCCGCGATCAGCAGAATAAGCCGTTGTTTGCGGGTGAACATAGGAACCTCCGTGGAAAACACGTTTTTCCTTATTCTGTCGGTTTCGGGCGCGGATTATACGGGCGCGGCGCGAAATATCCTCACATAAAACTTACCTTGCCGGGCGCGGCGCGTCTTGCGCTTGCGGCGAAATATCGTTATAATAGTAGGCGTCTGCAAAAGCCTGCACGATATATTGAAGAAACAGAGGTACTGCTCCATGAAGCATGAAAAGCTGCGGCAGCTTGTGCTGGCCGCGATCTTCATTGCGTTGATCCTGCTGATGTCGTTTACGCCGCTCGGATACCTTCGCGTCGGCGTGCTGTCGATCACGCTGATCCCGATTCCGGTGATCATCGGCGCGATTGTGCTCGGCTCGGCCTATGGCGCGCTGTTCGGCCTTGTGTTCGGCCTCACGAGCTTTGCCCAATGCTTTATGGGCGACGCGTTCGGCGCGCTGCTTGTCAGCGTTTCCCCGATCGGCGCGTTCGTCGTGTGCGTTGTGACGCGCGTGTTCGTCGGCCTCGTCCCGGGACTGCTGTTCAAGCTGCTGACGAAAAACCCGCTCCACGGGCGCAGCGTGGCGGCGTTCGTATCCGCGCTTTCCGGCCCGCTCACCAATACGGTGCTGTTCCTCGGCATGCTCGGCCTGCTGTTCGACAATACGGTTTTGAAGGATATGCGCGGTGAAACGCCGCTGCTGCTGTTCCTGGTGCTCACCGCGGGCATCAATGCCGTGATCGAAATGTTTGCCTCGGCCGTGATCGCACCGCCGATCTACTTTGCGCTGCAGCCGCATAAGGTCGTGCTCGGCATCGACCTCGGCGCGTCCGGCACGAAGCTCGCGCTTGTCCGGCACAAGAAGGTTCTGCGCACGATGTATGCCGAAAAATCCGAGCCGCTTGAAAGCGTTTTGCAGAGATTCGGCGTTGAGAGCTGCGATCATATCTCGGTCACGGGCGTCGGCGCGTCGTATATCACGGGCGACCTGATGGGCAAGCCCACCGTGCATGTCGATGAATTTGCCTCGCTGTATCGCGGCGCAAGCGCCGTCGCCAAGAGCTATAATATGGTGATCGCGTCGGTCGGCACCGGCACGTCGTTCGTCCGCGTCACGCCGTTCGGCGCGCGGCACCTCGGCGGCAGCGGCGTCGGCGGCGGCATGCTCGCGGGGCTCGGCGAAAAGCTGTTCGGCATCACGGACGCCAAGGCGCTGCGCGCGCTGGCCGAGCAGGGCGATACCGCCAACTGCGATCTGCAGCTGCGCGATATCTGCGACGGTACGATCTCCAACCTCAAGCCCGATACGACCGTGGCGAACCTGCAAAAGGCGGCAAAGGCCGACGACGCTTCGAACGCCCGCGGCCTGTATAACCTGATTTTCCAGAGCGTCGGCGTCATGGCCGCGTTTGCGACCAAGTCGCATCTGACCCGCAAGATCTTCGTCTGCGGCGCGATCCTCGATTCGCACTCGCTTGCCAAGGAAGTGTTCGAGGGCGTCGCCGGGCTGCATAAGGTGAAGTTCATCATCCCCGAAAACGCGGCCTACATCACCGCCATCGGCTCAACGCTGCAATAAACGAAACCGTCGAAAAAAGCCGGGAATATTATCCCGGCTTTTCTGTGTCCGTTACCAAATAAACGGGATCAGTCTGTATTTTATGCGCGTCTTGTAGTCGGCGTAGCCCTTTAACCCTTCGGTCAGCACGGATTCCTCGTTACGGATGCGCAGGACGATGACCGGCACATAGCCGAGCATGACAAGGAACGAGAACAGCGAGCCGAGGATCAGCGGCATCGAAAGGAACAGCAGCAGCGTCGCGGAATACATCGGGTGCCGCACGATGCCGTACAGCCCGGTGTCGATCACGGTCTGGCCCTTTTGCACCTCGACGGTGCGGGAAAGGTACGCGTTTTCGCGCAGCACCTCGGCAAACAGCGCATAGCCGAGCAGGAACACCACGGCGGCGATCCACGACACGGCGGGCGGCAGCATGAACCAACCGAACCGGCGTCCGAGCCCCGCAAGCACGAACATGACGATAAACAGCAGGCCGGACAGCGCGACCACGGTCTTTTGCTCGCCCTGCCGCTCCTTAAGGTTGAGCCGCTTTGCCAATAGGTCGGGGGCTTTCAATAGCATCACGATCCCCGCCGCAAGCATCGGAATAAACAGCACGCCGCACAGCAGCCACGCCTGCCAAAAGGAAAACGTGCCCGCGGGCAAAAACGTCAGCAGCATCACAAGCGCTACGCCCGATGCAAACTTGATCAGCGCCTGCCCCAAAAGCTCTTTTTTCATACAACGGCCTCCCTTGTTCGTTTCTTTCAGTATAGCGTGCCGGACGCCGCTTGCCAAGGGGAAAAACGCCGATTTTGCGGGCATTTGGGACGAAATCGTATATTGCAATTTTACCCAAAATACCGCTTGACAACGGCGGGGGCGTCTGTTATACTAAACGACGGTAAAGTTCGTCGCCAAAGACAGCCGGTGGTGCGCAAGCACGTAAATCCTGCCGAGGTGGGAACGAAAACAATACAGCTTTGTTTTTGTGCCCTCTCGTCTTGCGGCGGGAGGGCTTTTTTGTCGGAACCGGGTTTCCGGGACCGAGCCGAATCTATAGGAGGTGAAACCATGGCAAACGCAAAGATTATCGAGACCAAAGCAGCGAAAGTCGCGGAAGTCGCGGAGAAGATCAAAAACGCGAAGTCCGTCATCCTGTTTGACTATCGTGGTCTGACCGTTGCGGAAGTGACCGATCTCCGAAATGAAATGCGCAAAGAGAACGTTGAGTATGTCGTTCTGAAGAATCATTGCGTCAAGCGTGCCTGCGAAGAAGCGGGCATCGACGCTTCGATCGACGATATGCTGCACGGCCCGAACGCATTCGCTTTCGGCCACGAGGATGCGGTTGCCCCGGCGCGCGTGCTGAAGAACTTCGTCAAGAAGGTCAAAAAGTGCGAGGTCAAGGGCGGCGTCGTCGAGGGTAAGGTGACGAGCGCGGCGGAAGTCGATGCTATCGCGGATCTGCCGAGCAGAGAGGTGCTCATTGCTCGCTTGCTGGGCAGCATGATGTCCCCCATTTCGGGTCTCGCGATCGTACTCGATCAGATTGCAAAGCAGAAGGACCCCGGCGCAGCGGCGCAGGAGTAACGAACCGGCGGATATCGCCAAAAACAACCCAAAGATTTACTAAATTTTAAGGAGAAAAACAATGGATAAGGCACAGTTAATCGCAGACATTAAGGCAATGTCCGTCCTCGAGCTTTCCGAGCTCGTTAAGGCTCTCGAAGCAGAATTCGGCGTCAGCGCGGCAGCGACCGCGGTTGCCGTTGCGGGTCCCGCGGCTCCCGTTGAGGAAGTCGAAGAGAAGACCGAGTTCGACGTCATCCTCAAGGAAGTCGGCCCGGAGAAGATCAAGGTCATCAAGGTCGTCCGTGAGCAGACCGGTCTCGGCCTGAAGGAAGCAAAGGCCGTCGTCGACGAAGCCCCCAAGGCCGTCAAGGAAGGCATCTCCAAGGAAGACGCGGAGAAGCTCGTCGAAGCGTTCAAGGCCGTCGGCGCTGTTTGCGAAATCAAATAATTTCGGTTTCACCAAACCCGATCCCCGCTCGAAAGAGCGGGGATTTTTGTATACCGAAAACCCCGCCATAATGGCGGGGTTCAGTAGAGGTTTACCGGTGAGAAGATAATAATACTCCTGATGTGTAAAATGAAAAATCATAATCTGCCAGTTACATAACACATCAGGAGCACAATAGGAAAAACAATCCCTACCGAACGGATTATACCAAGAATTGGTGATGAAGCCAAGATGGTAATAACGAAAGATGGAGAAGGGGGCAAAAACAGGGTATACGAAAAACAAATAGAACTACATAGCGAGATGATAGGAAAGCAATGAAAAGAGAAAGATGGAGGAACAAACAACGAAGGAGTTAGCGAAAGCCCGTTTACGGGCAGCGAGTAATGAATGCGTGCTGGCAGGCGCTTTATGCCCACGTGTGGGCAGCCAGTAGTATGAGGGCTATGCCCGAAAATGAAATACCACCGGCTAAGCCGGTGGATCATTATTGTATGCAAAAACCGTCCGGGATTCGGACGGTTCGAAAGGGGTTCTGTGTTTACAGCGTTGTAATGTACCACAGGACGGCGCACAGGGCCTGGATAATGGCGAAACGGACGACCACCTGCGTATCCGACCAGCCTCGGTTCTTGCGAACTTCGTCATGCAGGGGGGTACGGATGTTTTTCAGAATGCTGATCTTGAAAAACCGTTTCAAAAAGACTTTGACAAGGCCCGTCACGCCGTCGAACAGGAACACCGCGCACAGCAGAATCCATGCGATCGGATGCTGCGATTTCATTGCGATGATTGCCAGCAGAACGCCGAGCGGACGGGAACCC
>JAFUDD010000491.1 GCA_017459315.1 Clostridia bacterium
CCAAAGGGGATTGCCCTGTTCGCTTGTTCCGCTTTCGGTAAAGTCGATCAACAGCTCGCCGAGCGCGACCACATCATACTGTTTCATGTTCACACCTCAATATCGTATTTTTCCACGTCGATGATCGCCGCGCCCTCTGCGGAGAACGAGATCGAATCGGCGGTGACCGGCGTATAGAGCACGAACGACGCCGCCTGCTCGCCGTCGTTGACGAACAGTTCGAGGCTGTACCGATCCATGACGATCCGCAGCTTCGGCTCGTCCTTTGCTGCAATTGGGAAATCGCGCACGTTGACGATATCGTGCGGGAAGCCGGAACGGCTGCGATCCACGCGGATCGTGTTGTTTTCGGGCTTGTGCCGGATCGTCGTCACGCGCTCGCCGTCCTTGGCGACGCTGATCTTAAACGTGCGGTACATCTGGTTCTTGTTGCCCTGCCGCACAGTCACGGTCATATCGAGAAAACGCCCCTTGATGCCCTGCAGATTCGTTTCGCCGGTGATCATCACGTTCTGATAGCTGACCTTCACGCTGCGGCAGCTTTCAAGCTCGCGCACCGGATTTTGGATCAGGCGTCCGCCTTTGATCGACAGTTCTCGCGGGAGCGTCATCTGCCCGAAGAACGGCAGGCCGCTCGGCTTGCAGCCGGAGGATTCCCAGCTTTGCATCCATGCGATCATGATGCGCCGTCCGTCCGGTGATAACAGCGTCTGCGTAGCGTAAAAGTCCGTGCCGTAGTAGATGGATTGCGTGTTGTCACGAAGCAGGTGCTTGCGGCTTCGGTCATAGTCGCCGATGATGCAGAGCGTATTGTTGCCGGGATGGAATTCAAGCCCCATCGAGGTCATGTTCTGCGGACTTGTCAGCAGGACGTGCTTGCCGCAAAGCGGAAAGAAATCGGGGCATTCCCACATCTTGCCGAACTGGTTGTGGCAGGACGCAAGAATCGAGGCAAAGCGCCAATGCAGCGCGTCGTCGCTTTCAAACAGCAGGATCTGTCCGCTCTCGTCCGCCGAGCGGTTGCCGACGACGGCGTAGTATTTGCCGTCCTCCTCCCACAGCTTCGGATCGCGGAAATCATAGATGCTGCCGCCCTCCGGCAGATCCTTTTCATCGAGAACCGGATTATTTTCAACTTTATCATACTCCAATCCGTCGCCGATGGCAAGACATTGTGTCTGATAACCTTCCACAATCCCGCTTTTGCGGCGGATGTTGCGATTGCCGGTGTACATCAGAAGATGGCGGCCGTCCTTCAATTCGATCGCGCTGCCGGAGAAGCAGCCGTCCTTGTCATAGCTTTCGTCCGGCGCGAGGGCGCAGGGGAGACGGTCCCAATGCAGAAGGTCGGTCGATTTGACGTGTCCCCAATGCATCGGGCCCCACTTGTTGTCGTAGGGATAATATTGATAAAAAAGATGATATTCGCCTTTATAAACGGAAAAACCGTTCGGGTCGTTGATCCAACCGATCCCGCCGGTCACATGGAACTTCGGCTGATCGTCTTTGGAAAGGTGCTTGAGATACTTTTGCTCGAACGCGCGAGCCTTTTGCAATTTGTCCGGCATAGATGGACTCCTTGTCTTTGTCTTTTTTGAGGGAACGTTGTGTAATGCAGCAGCCGC
>JAFUDD010000492.1 GCA_017459315.1 Clostridia bacterium
GGAGCGCACAAGGGGCATCGTGCACAGACGCGCGCGCGCAGGGGCATGGGCGGGGGCATGTGGGCGTGCGGCTGCATGGATGATACGGCACGCAGGGGCGGGCGGCGCAGGGGTATGAAAAGGGCGCGCGGGCGCTCCGGCCCGTTTTCACGATTGCGGCAACGGGTAAAAATGCCCCTGTGGATTCGCCCAAGGCTCTCAGAAGCGTTTTTCGGGGCTTTGGCGGGTAAGTTGATCCTTTTTGCCCTTTGCGGCAAAAACAGGCGCCTTGGGGAAAGCCGGGCAAAAAGGGGCGCGGCGGGAGCATGCCGCCCGCTTGTCAGGCCGAGCGAGGGGGACGCGGGAAACGCGCGCGGCGGGGTCAGCGAACGGAAGCGCGGAAACCGGAACGCTCGAAAGCGAACGGAGCGCAGGCACAAGGTTTTTGCGTGCAGAAATTCCTCGCCTATGGCAACAGCTCGGAATGACTGTTTTGGCAAGGACCTGCCGCCCCGGCATGACCACTTCGCTTGCAAGCCCCCTCCCATGCGGCAGATATACAAATCCACCATTCCCCCCGCTTACTTTCATTTTCCGTTCCTTGCTCCCGTTTTTGCCGGGATTTCGCAGCTTCTATATCTTATAATAAGAAAAGTTTTCTTCTATTGCGTCCATTCTATCTTTGTGCCGTTTATGATATGTGCATATCATCGTTCTATCGTGCATAAAGCAGCTTTCCCCGCCGCAACGCAAAAAGCACGGCAGCGGGGTGCTTGCAGTGCTTTGTCGTTCTGTCGTTTATGCGAGCGCCTTGCCGAGGGCTTTGCAGGCCGCTTCGCCGTCGCTGTCGGGCGCGTCGTTGCAAATGACGCTCTCGGCGGCCAGCGTGATGCCCGCGCCTTGGCAGCGTTCCTCCCAATCGCGCATCCATTGCCCGTCGCCCCAGCCGTAGGAGCCGAACAGCGCGACCGCCTTGCCCGCAAGCGCGGGTTCGCACGCCGCAAACATCGGCTCGAACTCGTCCTCCTCCAGGACCTCATCGCCCTGCGCCGAGCATCCGAACGCAAGCGCGTCATAGTCCGCGACCTTGTCGGCGTCGAAATCGCCCGCCGTGAACACGGCGACCTCCGCGCCCGCTTCCTTGGCGCCCGCCGCGACAAGCTCCGCCATCTGCTCGGTGTTGCCCGTGCCGCTCCAATAAACAACCGCTACCTTTTTCATGTGTATGCTTTCCTTTCTTTGCATTATCCTTCCGCTACCGCAAGCCGTTCCAGGGGCACGCCCCGGTTCTGCCGCTTCCGGTAGGTTTCCGTACAAGCCCGATACGCGCAAAACAGCCGCTTCGCCGCCGCCTCGTCGCCGTAGACCTTCCACAGCCCGCAGCATTTGCAGTCCTTGCCGCCGTGCTCGATAAACCCGCGCACGTCCTCCGGCGGATAGCTCAAGAACAAGCCGATCTCATGCGGAAAGTCCGTCGTATTCTGCAATCGCTTCATCAGCGTCCCGACACAGCGCCCCGCCCGCAGATCGTCGTAGCCCGCGTCCGTCAGCAGCGCCTGCGCCTCCGGCGCGCATAGATCCTTTTCGAGCCGCGCCGGGCGGTACAGATACAGCAGCGCCCGCCCGTCCGCCATCTTCAGCGGCAGCAGCCGCAGCCCCTTGGGGCGCAGACGCTCGTTCAGTGCCCGCACCGCATCGCATACGTCCGCGCGATCCCGGTAGGGACAGGCGAACAGACTGCCCGTTTTGAGCCCCGCCAGCGTCGGCGCGCAATACCGCACCAAGGATTCCTCCGACACGCCCTGTCCCCTCCTTTTTGCGTTCGTCATGGTTTGTGTTAGATATATCTAACTTCCATAGTTAGAATACTCTAACTTTCGATATTTGTCAAGCATTTTATGAAAATCATACAGGAACCTCCGCTTATGCTGTGATAGGATGTGCAAAAATGCGAACGGTATGCAAACGGCTTGCCAACAAGGCGCAGGCCGAAACCGGCGTCGCTGCCGGGTTTTGGAATAGCGGCTGCGTATCGGGTCTGTTTTCCGCTGCCGCTTTCCCGGCCTTAATCAAATCTTAAAATTCCCCGACTTGTTTCTTAATAGGGTTTTGCGGTACACTATGGGTTCAGGAAGGGCGAAGCCAAGGATCGCCCGACAGCGGCAAAACCGCACGGAGGGACTATGCAAACGATTTTGGTCTGTGACGACGAGCGCGACATTGTGAATGCGCTGCGCATCTATCTGGAAAGCGACGGCTACACCGTGCGCGAGGCATACACCGGGGCGCAGGCCGTGGCGCTTGTGCGGCGCGAGCCGGTGCAGCTTGTGCTGCTCGACATTATGATGCCCGAAATGGACGGTTTAAGCGCGCTGCACGCGATCCGCGCGGCGAGCAACGTTCCGGTCATTCTTTTGACCGCGAAGGGCGAGGACACGGATAAAATTCTGGGGCTGAACCTCGGCGCGGACGATTACATCACCAAGCCGTTCAACCCGGTCGAGGTGCTGGCAAGGGTGCGCTCGCAGCTGCGGCGCTATCTCACCTTAGGCGGCGGCGCAGCACCGAGTGCCGTCACCATCGGCGGGATCACGCTGGACGACAGCGCGAAGGTCGTGACCGTGGACGGCGAGCCGATCAGCCTGACGCCGAGCGAGTACGACATTCTGAAGCTCCTCATGGAGAACCCGAACCGCGTCTTTTCGCCGCAGGAGATCTATCGCCGCATCCACAACGAGGAGCCGCTCGGCTCCGAGGGGACGATTGCCGTGCATATCCGGCATCTGCGCGAAAAGCTCGAGATCGACCCCGCCGACCCGCGCTACCTCAAGGTCAAGTGGGGCAAGGGGTATATGATATGCCAATAGAGAGCCCGGAGCAGCGAGCCCTTCATCCGTTGGCATAAACACCTCATCCCCCCGTCTTCGACGGTCCCCCTTCCCCATGAGGGGAA
>JAFUDD010000493.1 GCA_017459315.1 Clostridia bacterium
ACCGTCGGCACGGTCACGCAAAGCGCCGCCGGTCTTGCGTTTGTCGAAGCCATGATGAACGAGGGCAACGGCACGAACATCCATGTCCCGTTCGACGCTTCGATGCGCGAGATGATGCAAAACGAAACGCTTGCGTCCATCGTGATTCGCAAAAGCAAGGGTGATCCGAAGAATGCCCTGAAGACGATGAACGCGCAGCTGAACCGGATTGCAAGAGCTTGAAACTGGCGGACCGCAAACCGTCCGGCAGAGGCGGAAGAAGCTGCTTTTATAACCCGCATTGATAAAAGATATAAAAAAGGAAAACGACAGATCTGTATGAATGGTCCCGAAAGCAATCTTCCGATGTAGGAATCCGAGCTCTTATCCGCGCTGCTGGCAGTTGTGCAGGACGGTATTTGTCTGCTGTCGCCCGAGCTGGACCTCGTTTTGCAGAATCCCGCGATGCAGTATTGGTACGGAATGGACAGCGCTTGTCCCGAAGGAAAGTGCTACTCTCTGTTTCACGGGCGCAGCGTCCCATGCGAAAACTGCCCACGCCCGCCGTCAGAACCGCGCCGGTGATTTTGATAGCGGTTTCCGATAAAAAGATAAACGAAGCCAAGGGCGCGGCGCACTTTGCTTTTGACACGCAGGATTATGCGGCGGCGGTCGAAAACATTATGCTCGCGATCGTTGCCATGGGCTATGCCGGCGTTTGGATGGACGGCATGACGCGCATGGACGAAAAGGACGCCGAGATCGCTTCGCTGCTGCATCTGCCGGAGGGCAAGACTGTCCGCAGCATCATTCCGTTCGGTGTCCCGACCAAGGAAGTGCCGCAAAAGGAAAAGAAGCCGTTCGAGGAACGGGTCGTATGGGATCGGTACTGATCCGCAGATTTTGAACCGCCTTAAAAGGAGATTACCCATGAAACCTAAGAAAAAACGCGGATGTCTGGTCGTTTTGATCGTCCTTGCAGCCATCATCCTGTTTTGCGTCGTTGCCGGCGTGATCGGTTACACCCGTTCCCGCGCCAAGGGCAGCGGTTCGTATGTCTATACCGACGAGGTGCGCACGATTGCGGATACGGGCGATCAGGGACTCGGCACCGTGCAGGTCTCGACGCTTCCGCTTGACGCGTCGATGGGCGTTCGCCGCGCCGTCTATTCGTTCTCCGGCCGCGTGCTGATTGGCTACAATGATGGAGCCAACAGCGTGATCTGCTCCGTAAACGACGACGGCACCGATTTAAAGGAGCTTTATCGCGGCGTGATCCGCTCCTCTTACCGGCTGCTGCCGTATGCCGATAACACCCGCATCCTGCTCGGGGACTATGTGCTCGAATGCCCCGAGGGCACGACGCTCGACACCTGCCCGACCGACGCGGCGATCCTTGTCCCGATTCACTTCCCGGCTTCGTTCTCCGAGGACGCGGCCGTGACCGACAAGTGGACGGAGACCATCATCTCGCAGGACTGCGAACATATCGCATGGACGATCCGGCGCAGCGACTGCGGCGCAGTCAACGCGATGGGGCGGCTCGTCCGCACCGAAAGCGCGTATGAGATCGAGGACGCGGTCTATATCAGCCAGATGAACCCGCTTTCCGACGATCCCCAAAATCCAGGCTGCTCGCTCTACACCCCGGTCATCGGCGGCGAGGTCAAGCAGTTCGTGCGCGGCGGTGCGGCGATCTCGCTCGTCGGCTCCGATCCGTGCGG
>JAFUDD010000494.1 GCA_017459315.1 Clostridia bacterium
CATGAAGTATTTCCGCGAGACGACGCGGGGCAAGACCTGCATCATGGGCAGCACCACGCTCGAGAGCTTCCCGCGCATGGCGCCCTTGAAGGACCGGCAAAATATCGTGCTGATCGACGACGAAAGGAAGATCCGTCCGGAATCCGTCGCCGCCGCCGAGGCCGACAGGGCCGCCGGCCGCACGACCGAGCTGATCTATGTCCGTTCCCCGCAGGCGGCGCTCGACGCCGTCCGGGATATTCCGAAGGACGACGTGTTCGTGATCGGCGGCGCAAGCATCTACCGCCTGTTTTTGCCGTACTGCGATACCTGCCTTGTCACGCACAACGATTTCCCGTCCGACGGCGCGGATACGTTCTATCCCGATCTGTCGGCCTCCGGCGAATGGAAGCTGACAAACGAGGGCGAGCTGCAAACCTACGAGGGAATCGGGTTCCGGTTCTGCCGGTACGAAAGGGTATAAAGCCGCAGAGCGCGAATTGTGAACATTGTGAAATTTGCACGGGAGGCTTAGGCCTCCCTTTTTTGCTATCCTTTGAAAAAAACAAAGGAGAATAAAACCAATGACCGAAGAATTGACCCTGGACGAAGCCGTCCGCCTGCTTTCCTCGCTGACGCTCGATGAACCGGATACAGCCTGTGAAACGCCGCCCGCGCCGGAGGAGCCGGACGCAATGTATGAACCTTACTCCGCACCGGAGGAGCCTTACCCCATACCGGACGAGCCGAACGCAATGTATGAGCCTTACCCCGTGCCGGAGGAGCCGCAAGGCTGTGACGCCGGAAACGACCGAACGAACCCAACAGCCGCAAACCCACCCCTTGCAAAACTTCGCCCGTCCTCCCGTTGGCATGTGCAGACCGGGTCGGAGGTCGAGCCGAAGCCGGTCGAGTTTCTGTGGAACCCGTACCTGCCGATCGGGGAGGTCACGATGGTGATGGCGGCGGGCGGCGTCGGCAAGACGTTCGCGCTGTGCGGGATCGCCGCCGAGATGAGCCGGGGGCGGCGTCCGCTGAACGGCCTCGACAGCTTCGAGCCGGTGCATACGCTGTTCGTCTCCGCCGAGGATCGCGCGTCGGTATTGCGCGAGCGGTTGGAAAAGTCCGGCGCCGACCTCGGTTTCATCCATATTCTCGACGATGCGGCATCCGTGGGCTTGAGCCTTGCCGCGGACAGCGGACAGGAGCTTTGCGGTCTGATCCAAGCCACCGGCGCGCGGTTTGTCGTGCTCGATCCGCTGCACGCGTTCATCGGGGATATCGACATCAACCGCGTGAACATGGTGCGCCCGGTGATGCACGCGCTGGCGGCGGTCGCCAAGGCTGCGGACTGCAGTATCGTGATCGTGTCGCACGTCAGCAAGCGCCAGTCCGACGGCAATGCCAACAATATGGCCATCGGCTCGGTCGATCTCGTCAACGCCTGCCGCTCGGTGCTGCGCATCGCGGGGGACGAAACGGGTCAAAACCCCAACCGCCGCGTGCTGGTGCAGACGAAATCGAACTACGCCGCCTACGGCGCGTCCATCGCCTATGAGATCGCGGACGACGGTATGCGCTGGCTCGGCTTTTCGGTGCTCACGCGGGACCTGCTCGAAGCCGCCTCCCTCTCACGCCAGAAGCTGTCGGAGTATCTCCTTTCGCAAAACCTCTCCGCCGCCAAGGACGACGAGCTGACAGACGCGCTCCTGTCCCTGTGCCGCGGGCAGACGAAGGAAAGAGAGTTTTACGCGTATAAGACACTAAGGGAACGGTTTCCGCAGCATTTCGGCAGCGGGCAGATCAAGCCGGTGCTGGAACGCGTGAAGGGAAAGATGTATGATAAGGGGGTGAAGATGGAGTTTGGAAGAGAGTATAACGATCATACGGGCGTGGAAAGAGGCATCTATCTGTGTTTTGAACAGAACCGGCTCTTTGAGGGATGAGAAACTGTCAAAACTGTCAAACTGTCAAAAAGCGATCCATAAAAGACGCATTCCTGTCCGTTTCCGTCACAGGGCCGGGAAAGACGGTATCTTTATGGAGCATAATACCGGATAAATTTTTGATACATTATATCTATAATTTATTTATATATATAAGATTTAATTTATGAATATGACAATTTGACAAAGTTGACAGTTTCCCCACCATCAAAAAACAGATCCTCCCTTCGGAGAATCTGCTTTCCCTCGCATCTATGATGCGAATATCACTTCGCCGCAAGGCGAAATATCACTTGCCCCATCGGGGCAAATATCACTGCGCTTCGGCGCAATATCTCTGCGAAGCAATCTCACTGCGCGTCAGCGCCGTATTCCAGCAGCATCCGGAACAGCCTTTTTTCCGTCTCGCCCTGCATGGCAAAGGCGGTGTCGGTGGCGGCGCAGGACAGGCGCAGCGTTTCGCCGGCCTTGGCTTCGCCGGTATATTCGATCTGCACCGAGGCGATCGGGCGGGATCGGAGGCCTTGGGGCATGACGTCCTCGGCAAGGTCGAGGTAGCGCGTGTTGTTCATGTGCCCGTTGAGGTCGGTATAGCTGTACGGCACGGTGAAGGCGATCGTCTCCGTGGGCGCGGGCAGACGCGGCGGGCGGGGGAACGGCGGGTCGTTTTGATCGTTCGTGCCGTTGATCACAATGCCGTGCGCTTCGGGAAACACGATGCGGCGCGTGGCCCTGTCCATCAGCGCCCACACCGCCGCGGCCTCGACAAGCGTTTCGCCGTCCTTGCCGGTCAGCCGATAGCTACGCGGAAAGTAGAGGTGCATCGTCCGATTCGGCCAGGACGCGAGCGTCACCGTTTCGTCGTAGACCGGCAGGCGGTATATCTTCGCCTGCTGCAGCGTGATGATCCACAAAAGCCCCTTGTCGAGCGTCTTTTCCCGCCCCATGCCGAGCGCGGTCGTGTGCGCGATGGACGCCTCCTGCAGCATCGTGAACAGCGTGGACAGCCGCAGCCGCTGCGACGCGTCCACGTCGGAGCTCAAAACGGTATGCGTGCTTTGATAGACCGGCATAGCTTACGCCTTCGGCAGACGCTTTTCGATGGCGTCCACGACATCGAAAAGCGTGGACAGCTTCTGCCATTGCCGGGTCGGGATGCGCACGTCGAACGCCGCTTCGAGACGGCAGATGATCAGCGTGAAGCCCATGGAATCGAGGGCGGCGTCGGTGTTGATGACCGTATTGTCGTTCAGCTCCATGCCCTCCAGCTCGGGCGCGCTCTCGTAGATGATGGCCTTGGTGCGATCCAAAATCTCCTGACGGGTAATCATAGTCCTTCTACCTCCTGTTGAATCTCCCAGCGTTTAAGCTTTCCGGTCGCGGTGCGCGGGAGCGCGTGCGGCAGGAAAACGACCTTTTTGATCTGCTGTCCGCGCGGCCTTGCAGCGTTGACGGACCTGAGCTTTTCCAGCGCGGCTTTTGCGTCGCCCTGGACGATTTTGCCGATGGCAAGCGTCGGGACGCCGCCGTGCAGGGTGATGCAAAGCTCGTCGGTGCCGAGGGCGGCGGCGCAGTCCCGTTCATACTCGGGCAGGAACAGCTTCGTGCCGTCGGCAAGCGCAATGATCTCCTTTTTGCGGCCGGTGATGTGCAGCCGGTTCTCTAAATCGAGATAGCCGAGATCGCCGGTGTAGAGCACGCCGTTCCGCAGCACGGCGGCGGTGTCCTCGGGGCGCTTGTAATAGCCCTGCATGATGCAGGTCGGGGCATGGATGCAGACCTCGCCGTCCACCGCAATCGTGATCGTATCGTCCGGGCAGACCGCCATCGCATACGGGTCGCCCTCCGTGCTGATCGCCACGCCGGAGCTCGTCTCGGTCAGGCCGTAGCCGAACGCGACGCGGATGCCGCGCGCGCCTGCCGCCTCCAACAGGGCTTTCGGGCAGTCCCCCGCGCCGATCAGCACGAGCTTCAGCTCCGGATTCAGAGCGTCCTGCTTTAATAGGAAGCCCCACAAAAGCGGCACCGCGGACAGGGCGGTGGGACGGAAGAACCGGCAGTCGTCGGTATAATGGCGCGCGCCTCTGCCGAGCGCGACGGCGGCCCCGCAGGACAGCCCCCACAGCAGGCCGCAGACGAAGCCGAATACATGCCCGAGCGGGAGCATGCAAAGCAGCGTATCGCTGGGGGCAAGGGGCAGCATGGCGCTGCCGTTATAGGCGCTCGCCATCAGCGATTCGTCGGTCAGCACCACGGCCTTGGCGCTTTCGGTCGTGCCGGAGGTGAAAAACAGGATTTTATGCGCGCCGTCCCTGACGCCGCAGGTTATGGCATCGTTCAGCGCCTCGCAAAGGTCGGGGTCGCCCCACAGCATATCAATATCCGTATAGGCGATCAGCTTTTGCAGCAGCTCGTCGGGCGCGTTCTCGTCGAGCATCACAACCTGCAGGCCCGCATGGACGGCGGCAAAGATCGTCACGACGCAGGCAAAGCTGCCGTCGGACAGGACGCCGATACAGGTCTTGCCGGAGGCTGCAAGCTTCTCCGAACGCCGCAGGACGCACGCCTTCAGCTCGGCAAACGAGCAGACGCGGCGCTCGCCGATGCCGTAATAGAGCGCGGGCGCGTCGGGCGAAACGGCTGCGTAATGGGACAGCATATCAAAAAACGAATGGAAACGCATAGCCGATACCTCCTTGCGAATCGTTTGTGCGTACAATATACCACACTTTGCGGCTTGTGCAAAGTTTTTTTTACAAAAAGCAGAAATATTTCAGATTTTTATAAAAAAGGGGGTGCAAAGTCCATAAAAGTGTTGTATAATACGCGTGTCTGTAAAGCGACAGTAAAACCACAGAAAAGATTGG
>JAFUDD010000495.1 GCA_017459315.1 Clostridia bacterium
AAGCTGCGACCGGTTTTCGTGCGACCAGGACAAATAGCCCGGGGCTTTCTTTTGTCCAAGGCGGCGATAGGATCCCTCCGTCGGGTTCAGAAAAACGGTCAGCTCCTTGACATGTGCCAAAATGCCCGCTACAAGACCCAGTAACGCGACGTCGTCACTGCGATTGACGGACATATTGATATGAAATCCGTTGCCGGGCAGATCGGGCAGGGGCTTTGGAGAAAAGTCGGCATACAGCCCGTTGCGGCGCGCAACGGTTTTCACGATCGTCTGAAACGTCATTGTCTGATCGGCGGCGGTCAGCGGATCGGAATAGCGGAAGTCGATCTCGTTCTGCCCCGGTCCTTCCTCGTGGTGCGAGCTTTCCGTTTGGATCCCCATCTGCTCAAGGGTCAGACAGATCTCCCGACGGATGTTCTCGCCGCGGTCGTCCGGCGCTATATCCATGTACCCGGCATGATCGTAGGGGCGCAGCGTCGGTTCGCCTTCTTCGTCCAGCGCAAACAGATAAAACTCCTGTTCCGAGCCGAACCGGAAGGAAAAGCCGGCCGCTTCCGCGTCGGCAACCGCCTGCTTCAACAGGCGGCGCGTATCGCATTCAAACGGCGTGCCGTCGGGATAGACGATGCAGCAGAACATTCGCATCACGCGGCCGTGCTCCGGCCGCCACGGCAGCGGCATCAGCGTTTCCGGTTCGGGAAACAGCAGCAGATCGGAATGTGCTTCGTCTCCGAAGCCCTTGATCGCCGATGCATCGAACGCGATCCCATGCGTGAACGCGCGAGGCAGCTCCTCCGGCATGATGGAAATATTCTTTTGCCGTCCGAACACGTCGCAAAAGGCAAGGCGGATGAATTTCACATCCTCCTCCCGTACATATTGCAGGACTTCTTCTTGGGAATATTGCATAATTCCGCCTCCTATACCATTTCTTCGGGACGAATGATCGCGTCAAAACGGTCTTCTGTCAAAAGACCAAGACGCGCACAGGCCTCCCGCAGTGTAATGCTTTCTTGGAATGCAAGCTGTGCAACGCGCGCGGCACTCTCATATCCGATATGCGGACTGAGTGCCGTTACAAGCATCAACGAGCGATGCAGATGCTCTTGCATGCGGCCGCGAGTTGGCTGGATCCCGCAAACGCAGAAGGTTCGGAAAGCGTGGATCGAGTCCGTAAGCAGCCGCGCCGATTGGAGAAAATTGTACGCGCATACCGGCAAAAACACGTTCAGCTGGAAATTCCCCTGCGACGCGGCAAGTCCGACAGCAACATCGTTTGCCATCACCTGTACCGCGACCATGGTCACCTGCTCACATTGCGAGGGGTTGACCTTTCCCGGCATGATGGAAGAACCGGGCTCATTTGCGGGGATGCTGATTTCCCCCAGTCCGCAGCGCGGCCCGGAGGCAAGCCAGCGAATGTCGTTCGCCATTTTCATCAGATCCCCGGCAAGCGACTTCATCGCGCCATGCGCAAAAACCATCTCATCCAGACTGGAGAGCGCATGGAACTTGTTCTTCGCTGCCGCAAACGGCTTTCCGGTCAGCGCGGCGATTTCGGAGACCGCAAGCGCATCAAACCCTTTCGGCGCGTTCAGCCCCGTGCCGACCGCCGTGCCGCCGAGCGCGAGCTCCATAAGAGGCGGCAGCGAAGCAAGCAGCATGGCTCGATCCTGTGCAAGACTTGCCCGCCAACCGGAAATTTCCTGTGAAAAGCGAATCGGAACCGCATCCTGCAAATGGGTGCGCCCGATGGTAAGTATCTCCGCATTCTCCGATTCCAATCGGAGAAGCTCGTCGATCAAGCTGTCAAGCGCAGGTATCAGGCGATCTTCTATGGAAAGCGTTGCCGCAATATGCATCGCTGTCGGGAACGTATCGTTGGAGGATTGCGACAGATTGACGTCATCGTTCGGATGCAGCAGCGGCTTACCGGCCTGTCGGTTGGCGTGGGCGGCGATGACCTCGTTCACGTTCATGTTGGTGTGCGTGCCGGAACCGGTTTGCCAGACGACGAGCGGAAAGTGTTCCTGCAACCGGCCAGCCATGATCTCCTCCGATGCGGCACAGATCGCCGCACATTTTTCTTCCGTCATTTTCTCCGGAAGCAGGATGCGATTGGCTTTTGCCGCCGCTTTTTTGATTATGCCGAAGGCGTGAACGAGATCCGTCGGCATGGTTTCCGTGCCGATGGGAAAGTGAACCCGGGACCGTTCGGTCTGCGCGCCCCACAGCTTGTCGGACGGAACGCAGACGGCGCCCATACTGTCATGTTCTTCGCGCCAATCGCTCATACGTCGATCTCCCTGTCACGGACAGTCAGTTCCCCGTATGCAGCCCGATAATCCTTTAAGAAGGCATCCACCTGCTCGACACAGCGCCCGATATAATTTTCCGGCTGCCATATTGCCCGGATCTCTTCTTCCGTCATACCGAACACCTCGGCTTCCGACAGACGCTTTGCAAGGTCGCACGGTTCGCCGTCCTTCATTTTGCGCGTTGTCTCCATCGAGCACCGGCGAATGACTTCGTGCAGCGCCTGCCGATTGCCGCCGCGCCGGACGGCCTCCATCAGCAGATTTTCCGTCGCTAAAAACGGCAGGTATTCGCGGAGCTCCTTTTCTGTGATCTTTTCATTGACCCGCAGCCCCGCCGTTACGTTCTGCATAAGGCGCAGGATCGCGTCCGCGCACAGAAATCCCTCCGGCAGGGAGATCCGCCGGTTGGCGGAGTCGTCGAGCGTGCGTTCCAGCCATTGCGTGGAAGCGATGGCGTCTGCGTTTGCCGCGTCCGCCATCAGATAGCGGCTCAGGGAGCAAATCCGCTCGCAACGCATGGGGTTTCGCTTATAAGGCATTGCGGACGAACCGATCTGGTTTTCTTCAAAGGGTTCTTCCAGCTGGCGGTCATGTTGCAGCAAACGGATATCGGTCGCGATCTTGCAGCAGCTTTGGGCAACGGCGGACAGCGCGTGCAGGATGCGGCTGTCGGTCTTGCGAGGATAGGTTTGCCCCGAGACGGCAAAGCAACTCGAAAACCCGAATGCCGCTGCAAGCCGGCGATTCAGCTCGTCCACCTTCGAGCCGTCGCCGCAAAACAGATCCAATAAGCTCGCTTCCGTGCCCGTTGCGCCGCGGCACCCCAGAAAGCGGATATGCGCTGTCACAAAATCCAATTCTTCGAGATCGGAAAGAAGGTCCTGCATCCACAGCGTCGCGCGTTTGCCGACCGTTACGGGCTGCGCGGGCTGATAATGCGTATAGCCGAGCGTCGGCATCGCACGATACCGCTCGGCAAATGCGGCAAGGTTGGCAATCACCTGCAGAAGCGCGTCCCGAACGAGCTGCAGCGCGGCGCGGCAGAGGATCAGATCGGCATTATCCGTAACATAGCAGCTTGTCGCACCGAGATGAATGATGCCCGCTGCTTCGGGCGCAGCAACGCCGTAGGCGTAGATATGCGCCATCACGTCATGCCGCACTTCCTTTTCCCGCTTGGCGGCAAGCGCGAAGTCGATGGAATCCATATGGGCTTCCAACGCGGCGACCTGTTCCGAAGAAACGGGAAGTCCGAGATCATGCTCGGCACGCGCCAGCTCCGTCCATAGCCTTCGCCACGTTCGGATGCGGGTGCGCTGTGAGAACAAGGTCAGCATTTCTTGGGATGCGTATCTTGAAGAAAGCGGCGATTGATAGCTGCCATACGGTTGATCTTCTTGCATCATTATACAATCTCCTCCTGCCATCCGTCAAATAAAATATATAATTCTGCTTCGACTTGGAAAAACAAAAAAGGCGTCCAAACCAAAGCGGAAGATTCCGCCTTGCTATGAACGCCTTTGCTCACGCTCCTATTTATACTATGAAACGTTGATTTTGTCAAGAACAGCACGGGTTTTCCGGTGGAAAGCCGTTCTCCGTTCCGCGTAAAAACGACGCAAATCTTTCGATTTGGGGTTGACAAGAAACGGAATTATATATAATATTATCGCGTAAGGCAAAGGCGTCTTTCCGTATCTGCGGGAAGGCGCCTTTTCTGCTTCAAAAAGTTAACGAAGGAGATGCAACTATGGAATCGGTTCCGGAATACTTCGGCAGTCTGGTCTTTGATGATCGCGTGATGAAGGCGCATCTGTCCGCATCGGTATACGCCTCGCTGCGGAAAACGATCGACGAAGGCGAAAAGCTGGATGCAAAGGTTGCCGACGCGGTGGCGACGGCGATGCGGGAATGGGCGGTGCAGCACGGCGCGACACACTTCACGCATTGGTTCCAACCGCTCACGGGCATCACCGCCGAAAAGCACGACAGCTTTATTTCCCGCGCACCGGACGGACGCGTGATCATGGAGTTTTCCGGCAAGGAGCTGATTAAAGGCGAGCCGGACGCCTCCTCCTTCCCGAGCGGCGGACTTCGCGCAACGTTCGAAGCACGCGGCTATACGGCCTGGGATCCGACTTCTTATGCGTTTATCAAGGGTAAAACGCTCTGCATCCCGACGGCATTCTGTTCCTATGGCGGAGAGGCGCTCGATAAAAAGACACCGCTGCTGCGATCCATGGAAGCATTGAACCGGCAGGCGCTGCGGATTTTGCGCCTGTTCGGCAACACGACTGTGAAGCACGTCGCGTGCAACGTCGGCCCCGAGCAGGAATACTTTTTGATCACGCGCGAGATGTACGACCGCCGTCCCGACCTGAAATTTACCGGACGGACGCTGTTCGGCGCGATGCCGCCCAAGGGGCAGGAAATGGACGATCACTATTTCGGCTCGATCGTGCCGAAGGTCGCCGCCTTTATGAACGATCTCAACGAGGAGCTCTGGAAGCTGGGCATCTTTGCCAAGACGGAGCACAATGAGGTTGCGCCGGGACAGCATGAGCTGGCGCCAATCTTTACGACAACCAACGTGGCGACCGATCATAACCAGCTCACCATGGAGATCATGCAGCGCGTGGCGGAAAAGCACGGTCTTGTGTGCCTGCTGCATGAAAAGCCGTTTGCCGGCGTCAACGGCAGCGGCAAGCACAACAACTGGTCGATCTCCACCGACGCCGGGCAGAATCTGCTCTCACCGGGCGAAACGCCGCATGATGACGCGCAGTTCCTCCTCTTCCTCTGCGCAGTCATCAAGGCGGTGGACGATTATCAGGATCTGTTGCGGATCTCTGTGGCGACGGCGGGCAACGACCACCGGCTCGGTGCAAACGAAGCCCCGCCCGCAATCGCGTCCATGTTTCTCGGAGATGAGCTGAACGGCGTTTTGGAAGCGATCGAAACCGATTCGCCGTATGCAGGTGTTGCGAAGACGCAGATGAAGCTCGGCGTCGATGTGCTGCCCAAGTTCAACCGGGACACGACCGACCGCAACCGCACCTCGCCGTTTGCGTTTACGGGCAACAAGTTTGAGTTCCGCATGGTCGGTTCCGCCGACAGCATCGCGTGCGCGAACATCATGCTGAATACCGCCGTGGCGGAATCGCTGCGGATATATGCGGATCGGCTCGAAAAGGCGGATCACTTTGCGGATACGCTGCACGATATGATTCGGAAAACCATCAAGGACCATAAGCGGATCATTTTCAACGGCAACGGGTATGACGAGAGCTGGATCACCGAAGCGGAGGCAAGAGGGCTTTGCAACTTCCGCACGACGGCGGACTGCCTGCCGCATCTGTTGGATGCCAAAAATGTCGATCTGTTGACGCGGCACGGCGTGTACAGCGAAACGGAGCTGAAGGCGCGTTACGGCGCGATCCTGGAAACGTATTGCAAGACTATCCTGATCGAAGCCAAAACAATGCTGTCGATGGCGAAGACGCAGATCCTTCCGGCGGTCGAAGCCTATACGGCAACGGTCGCAACGGCGGCGCAGGCGAAAAAGGCGCTTTGTCCTTCGCTTGCCTGTGCTTATGAAACCGAAACGCTGGAAAGCCTTTCGACGCTGACTGACCGCATCGCCGCGGAAGCCGCTAAACTGGAGCAGGCCGTCGCGGCGGCGCACGCCTTCCGGACGACGGAAGAACAGTCCGTGTACATTCGGGATGCCGTGCGAGGCGCGATGCTCTCGCTTCGGACACCCTGCGACGAAGCCGAAACAATTGTCGGCAAGGGCGCATGGCCGTTCCCGACTTACGCGGATATTCTGTTCAGCACTCGATAAAGCCAAAAGGAGAAAGAAAATGCAGAAATCAACACGCACTTTTCAACTGTATTTTGATGAACTGATCCATGCGCATCTCTTGCAGGAAGAGCTTCCCGATCCTCTGTATGATCGTGCATTTTTGCACGATGCCGATATAGCAGGTTCGGAATATACCTGCAATACCTCCGCATGGGATTGAAAAAACAACCCTGCTGCTTTGCAAGCGTTCTGTAAAATCAAGAGAACAGGATTGACAAATACACCGTCTGAGCGTATTATATATAATCGTGAGAAGGCAAAGGCGTCTTCGAAGGCTGCTTCGGGACGGTTTCGCCTTTTTTCGTTGGTCAGCGGCAATGCCGGTTTCCGAATGTTTAGGAGATCGGCGTTGCCGCATTTGTGTTTTTGGGAGGCGTTCATGAAAAATTGTACTGTTGTCGGGATCAACTGGGGCGATGAAGGGAAAGGTCGGATGGTCGATCTGCTTGCCGAACAATATGACATTGTGATCCGCTTTCAAGGCGGCGGCAACGCAGGGCATACCGTTGTCAACGAAAAGGGAGCGTTTGCGCTGCATCTTTTGCCCTCCGGCATTTTCCGGGAAGGCGTCGTGAATATTCTCGGCAACGGCGTCGCGCTCGACCCCGAAAACCTGTGGACGGAGATCACGGAGCTGCGGCAAAAGGGCGTTTCCGTGACGCCGGAGAATCTGAAAATCAGCGAACGCGCCTCCCTGCTGATGCCCTGGCACAGAGAACTCGATGCGCTCGAGGAACAGCGGCTTGCCGATAAGAAGTACGGTTCGACCAAACAGGGCATTGCTCCGTTTTATTCCGATAAATACCAAAAGAAAACCGTCCTCGCCGGAGAGCTGTTCTATCCGGCACGAATGAAGTCCCACCTTGCCGACCTAATGGAATGGAAAAACCTGCTGCTGACGGGCATGTACGAAGCAAAGCCGTACATGCAGACGGATCTGGATGCATGGCTCGGCGCATGTGAAAGGATCAAGCCGTATCTTTGCGACACCACGCAGTATTTAGCCGATGCGCAAGCCGCCGGCAAGCGGATTCTGTTTGAGGCGCAGCTTGGCTCTTTGCGCGATCTCGATTACGGCATTTACCCCTATACGACGTCCTCCAATACGATTGCCGCGTATGCGCCGATCGGCGCAGGCGCGCCGTTTCTGAAAACGGAAGAGGTGATCGGCGTCGTCAAGGCGTACTCCACCTGCGTCGGTGAAGGCCCGTTTGTCGGGGAATTCTTTGGCGAGGAAGCGCAAAAGCTGCGCGAGGCCGGC
>JAFUDD010000041.1 GCA_017459315.1 Clostridia bacterium
CATCGTAACGCGCTGCTTGGCGTCGAGGTTGCTGAGCGGTTCGTCCATCAGGAAGACTTCGACCTTGCGAATGATCGCGCGGCCGACCGCGACACGCTGTCTTTGACCGCCGGACAGCGCGCGGGGCATACGGTCGAGATAATCGGTCAGACCGAGGATCTTGGCGGTACGCTTGACCTTTTCGTCGATCACGTCCTCATCGACGCCCTGCAGCGTCAGACCGAACGCAAGGTTGTCGTACACGGTCATCTGCGGATAGAGCGCATAGCTCTGGAACACCATCGCGATACCGCGCTCCCGCGGGCCCATTTCGTTCGCCCGCTTTCCGTTGATCAGAAAGTCGCCCTTGGAAATGTTCTCAAGCCCTGCGATCATGCGGAGCGTCGTGGATTTGCCGCAGCCGGACGGCCCGACGAATACGATGAACTCGCCGCGCTCGATTTCCAAATTGAAATCATGGACTGCGTGAAAGCCGTTCGGGTAGATCTTATTGATGTCTTTGAGCGTTAAATGTGCCATGGTGCTTCTCCCTTTTCTCTTTCATTCTGGTATACTTTTTTTTACAAGACGCCGCTTTTTCTGTCGCCGAAGCGGGCGTCCTAAAACCGATCTCTGCATAAACGGCGGGCACTGCCGTCTATTCTATGCCGCCGAGGTCGTAGTACGGCGCAAGGCAGCTCTGCGTCGCGCGTACCATCCCGGCAAACAGTTCCCTTCCCTCGGCCACCGTCAGCGTACTGCACAGCGGCTGGTTCATAAACACCTCGAAAATCGCGTTACGATCGCGCGCGCGGATCGCGCTGAACAAGGCGTCGATATTGTCCGAATTGCGCCGGACGAGCTGCGCCGCCGTATCCGGCAGCGGCTTTGCCGCCATCGGCCGCACCGAGTCCGCGTCGAACAGGCAGTTGGTTTCGACGACGGCGCCGGACGGCAGCTGCCCGAGCTGGCCGACGTTGACGACGTTCGCGTTCGACACGACCGGCCCGAAGCCCAGAATCGCCTTCATCAGCGGGATCAGCTCCTCGTCGCTTTTATGCAGCGTGGGCGTCTTTTGTCCGTTTGCTATCGCTTCGGATTCGTCGAGCTTCTTTTTCTGATCGGCCTTGCGGTAGTCCACGGTCGTTAAGTGGTAGCCCCACGCCTTGACCGCCGCCGGGTCACCGATGTACCAGCGGTTGTTCATAAACTCGACCAAATGCCGATCCCCCGCTGCGCCGAGCGCCCCGAACCGGCGGAACAGATCCATCTTGACACGATTGCCGTATAAAAACGGATTGTCCGACAAAAACGCCTTCGGGTCGTCGCCCTGCTCGCAGTAACCGCTGTTATAGTAGTGATCCATGAACGCGGGCAGCAGCGACAAAACGTCGATATCGCGCCAGCGCGCCTCGGTGATCCATGTAAAATGGTTAATGCCCGCGATATTCACGGTCAGCTCATGCCGATCCGGCCGCGGAACGCCGAGCACCTCTTTCAGCACACAGCAGAGGAAATCCTCGGTGTGGAACACCTCATGACAGCAGCCGAACGCCTTGATGCCCGGAAACGTTTCGAACAGCGTTTTGCAGCAGATCGTCATCGGGTTCGTCAGATTGATGACCCATGCGTTTGGGCAGAAGCGCCGGATCGCGTCCGCAAAGCCCTCATACAGCGGCACGGTGCGCATCGCGCGGAGCACGCCGCCCGGCCCCACCGTATCGCCGACGGACTGATAGATGCCGAACCGTTCGGGCAAATGCACATCCGCCGCCATATCGTCGAACGTGCCGGGCAGGATCGAGCAGGCGACAAAGTCGGCGCCCGTCAAGGCCTCCTCTAGCGTTTCGGCCACGGTATAGCGCCAGTCCGACACGGCTTCCGGCAAGGCTTGGAGCCGCTCGCCGATCCTGCGGTTGCGCTCTGCCGCCGCGCGGTCGATGTCGTACAGCGCGATCTCGCCCGAAAGCCCCTCGGTCAGCGCAAGATCGTTCATGAACACGCGCGCCCACGCCTTGGAGCCGCCGCCGATGTATGCCAGTTTGATCCTTCGCATGCGCTGTTCCCCCGTTGCGGCCTTCATCTTATCAAGATATACACAAAACAGATATGTCCGATATCGTTTTATGATTCTTCATCTGTCCATACGTAAAAAATCTATTTTTGTATATTGCCGCGCAGGTATGGACAAAACGGATATTTTCTGCTACAATCAATGCACAGCATCAATGAGGAGGCATGACACCGTGAATGATATCGTTTATGTCGGCAAGCACTCCGTCACCTACCGTGTCCCGCACCATGAGCACGACTCCTGGGAGCTCATCTACTGCACTGGCGGCAGCGGCGAATTGCAGTTTGCAGACTTTTCACTTCCCTACTCTGTCGGAGAAATTGCGATCATTCCTCCGTTCTTCCCGCATGCGAACCTTAGCTCCGCCGGATTTACGAATATCCACATCAATATCATCGAAGCGACGCTGAACTTCCATCAGCCGTTCGTGATCGTCGATGACAGCAACAAGTCCATTCTGTCCGCCTTTGTCGGCGCTTTCTTTCAATATTATGAGAAAGCGGATCAGCGGCAGGCGCTGCTTTCGGCGTACGGCAACCTGATCGCAACGTACATCTTTGCGTACCAGAGCAACTCGACGCTTTCCGACATTGTGCAGAAGATCGAGACGGACATCACGCGCAACTATGCGGATCCGGCCTACGCGCTCGACGAATACCTGCGCACGCTGCCTTACAGCTACGACTATCTGCGCAAGCTGTTTCAGAAGGAGCTTGGCATGACGCCGCATAAATACCTGACCGACAAGCGGCTGCAAACCGCGGCCAACATGCTCTGCTCGGTCTACAACGACGGAAACATCACGCAGGTCGCGCACCTTTGCGGGTTCCGGGAATCGCTGTACTTCTCCCGCATGTTCAAGAAGAAATACGGCGTCTCGCCCAGTTACTATTACGAGACACGGCAGAAGACGAATCTGCCGAACCCCGATGCGGACAGCATGAAGATCATGCTGGATCCGTCAGACGAATAACCTCCGTATAACACATCACAAACGGCGCGACACCCTTCGCGTCGTTTTTTACGACCGGCTCGGAGATGTAATACGCAAACGTGCCGTCGCGGCGCGGGTTGTTCTCCGGCCCAAGTCCTGCAACAAGGCAGATGCCGTCGAGGTCGATGCTCTCGCCGTCCGTCGTCAGCTTGGTGCGCACGATGCCGTCGAACGTCTTTTTGCCGAGAGTTGCGAACGATTTCGGCAGCATGCCGAGTCTTGCGCCCTTCAGCATCGCGTAGGCGATCATGCAGCTGCCGCTCGTTTCAAGATAGTTGCCCTCGCGCTCCGGCTGATCGACGACCTGCGCATACATGCCCGTTTCGGGATCGGCATAGCGGGAAATCCCCTCCGCCAGCTCGGCCAAAATAGCGCCGAGCTCTTCTATTGCGCCCGCGTCGTCCACGATCTCATACAGATCGGCAAGCGCCGTCGCAAACCAGCCGACGGAACGCAGCCAAAAGCTCTTGGAGCACCCGGTGACCGGGTCGGCCCAAAATGCCTTGCGGCTTGCATCGTAGCCGTGATAATAGAGTCCCTTTTCGGGATCGAACATCTTGGCCCGGACGTTTTGGATCTGCTGCACGATATCGGTGTAATCGTGCTGCCCGAACGTCTTTTCATACAGCGCCGCAAACGGCTGCGCCATGTAGATGCCGTCGAGCCACAC
>JAFUDD010000496.1 GCA_017459315.1 Clostridia bacterium
AAGAGCGCTTCACTTGTCGATGTATAGGAGCCATGGTGCCCGAGCTTCAAAACGTCGGCATGCAGCTGTTCCATATCATAATGCCGCAAAAGCAGCTCTTCGGTTCGTGTTTCCATATCGCCGGTCAACAGAAACGAAACATCGCCGTAACGAACCCGCAGCACAATCGAAGCGTTATTGGCGTCCTCATACACCTGTCCTTTTAGCGGATTCAGTACTTCGATCCGAACATCGGGATCCCACGAAATGACAGTTTCGTCATCGGTATCCCGCACGGCGCATCCGTTCCGCTGCAGCCGAAACAGCATCTGCTCATACACCGATGTATCGGCAGGAAACGTCGTCAGGTAAAACGTGCCGACTTCATAATTACGCAGCAGCATCGGCATTCCGCCGATATGATCCGCGTGCGGATGCGTAGCGATCACGATATCCAGTTTATGAATACCGTATGCTTCGAGATCCCGCCGCAGCGCAAAATAGGATTCCTCTGGCCCCGCATCGACAAGCATGACCTTTCCGCCGGGGCTTTTTAGAAGGATTGCATCACCCTGCCCCACATCCAGAACGCTAACCGAGAGGAGCGGGCGGTCGGCAAACGCTTCCGGTGTCGGAACCGGTGCGGTCAATATCTCTGTTTCGGAGTTGACGGTACAGGATATCGGATGCCGCGAAACTAGCGTCCATACGATTCCGGCAATGAGCAGCAGCAGAACTGTGCCGAGCAATAAAAGCCGTGTCCTTTGCGCAGTTGTGGCGCGACGCGGCTTATTCATCCGTTCCGCGTAAACAGACTGTTGCCGATCCGTTTCTTTCATGTGGTCATTATACTATATTTTTTGCTTCAATGCAAGAAGTAAAGCATACCGCTTTATGATCGCACGATACATGTTTATCGGCGGCTTTCAAATAAGCGGCAATCTCCTTTTGCAAACGGATTTTCAAGAACCAATACTGTAATGCTTCCATGGTTGTTTCCTCCCTTTCTTTAACGGGATCAGCATACGTTTGATTCTGTCCGTTTTATCGTACTATCTTGTAAAGGGTTTGTGAACGTGCTATACTGTGTCTATCATTCTTAGGAGGATTTACAAGATGGAATATCCTAAGCCCTCTTTGACTGCCGATATGTGCTTGTATGCACGGGAAGGCGGCGATGTGTATGTGCTTTTGATTCGCCGCGGACGGCCGCCTTTTCCCGGTGCATGGGCATTTCCCGGCGGTTTTGTCGAAAAAGGGGAAACCGTTGAGGACGCCGCTGCACGCGAACTCGCCGAGGAGACCGGCGTGGAAGGGCTGCGGTATGAACCGATCGGCGTTTTTTCCGAAGCCGGACGCGATCCGCGCGGATGGACGGTAACCTCCGTCTATCGCAGCGAAGTGATTCGTGCCGATATCCGTGCCGTCGGCATGGATGATGCTGCGGAGGCAAGCTGGTTCCGCATTACCTTCTTTGCAAAAGACGATTCCCTGTCCATGATGCCGACAAACGGCAACGAAGTTTTGACGGCTGTCCTGTCCGAGCCGTATGAAGCCGCCGGACAGCTCCGCTACCGCAGGCAGGAAGCGCAGGGCATTGCGTTCGATCACCCGAAAATTCTTGCCGCTGCATTATATCAAAACCACATTGAGGAGGCGCTATGAACTATGATTTTGAACAGGCGCCGAACCGCCGCGGCGTCGGTGCTATCAAATGGGAATTGATGCTGCATAAATCCGGTGCTTTACCTGCCGATGTTCTCCCCTATTCCATTGCGGATATGGAGTTTGCAACTGCGCCGGAAATCAACGAAGGGCTGATCGACTATCTGCAGCACAACACACTCGGTTACACATGGCCGACCGACGCATACTATGACGCCGTCAGCCGGTGGATGCAGCGTCGTCATGGTTTTTCCGTTGATCGGTCGCAGATCGTCCTTTCGGACGGCGTTGTACCGGCTCTTGATGCGGCGGTACGCATTTTCACAAAGCCCGGCGACGCAGTTCTTGTTCCGACGCCGGTCTATCATCCGTTTTTTCATGCCGTAGAGCATGCAAACCGCACGCTTGTGACCTGTGATCTCTCCTATCGGGATAGCGTCTATACCTTTGATTTCGATGCTTTTGCCGCATCGGCTGCTCGTTCGGATGTGACCCTGTGCATTCTTTCCAGTCCGCACAACCCGATCGGTAAGGTCTATACCCGTGACGAACTGACCCGGATCGCTGAAATCTGTCTCAATAATAACGTTTACCTGATCTGTGATGAGATTCACAACGATTTGATCCTTCCCGGTGTTACCTTTACAAGCGCAGGCACACTTCCGAGCGCGCTTCGGCAAAACATCCTGCTTTGCACCGCGCCGAGCAAAACGTTCAATCTTGCAGGGCTTGCCTGTTCGAACCTGATCTTCTTTGATGAGGCGCGAAAAAAGCAGTTTGAAGAAGGCGGCGGCGCGCATAATGTCAATGTTCTCGGATTGATTGCCTGTAAAACGGCATACGAGAAAGCGCAACCGTGGCTCCATGCGCTCCTGCTCCGATTAGAAGATAACCGAAAGTCCGTCGAAGCCTATTTGCAAGCCGAGCTGCCGATGCTGCATGCTGTGCGTTTGGAAGGCACTTACCTGATGTGGATCGACTGCCGCGCGCTCGGCATGGCGCATACCGAGCTTCTTA
>JAFUDD010000497.1 GCA_017459315.1 Clostridia bacterium
CGCAGCTTCCCGCGGACCGGCAGGGCGAGCTGTATCACCGCTACATGCTCGGCGTATACGAACTGCAGGAGCGTATGCTCACGGACTTTCCGCATCTGCTGCTCGAAAACTGCTGCAGCGGCGGCGGGCGGTTCGATCCGGGCATGCTCTATTACAGCCCGCAGATCTGGACCTCGGACAACACCGAGGCCGTTGATCGGCTGCGGATTCAGGAGGGAACGGCGCTCGTCTATCCGCTGTCGTCGATGGGTGCGCATGTCGCGGCCTGTCCGAGCCATACGAACCGGCGCGTCACCCCGTTTGCTACGCGCGGGCTTGTCAGCCTTTGCGGATGCTTCGGCTATGAGCTCGATTTAACGAAGCTGACCGAAAGCGAGCTGAACGAGATTCCGGGACAGCTGGAAAACTATCATACTTACGGCGACATCTTCCGTACCGGGGATTATTACCGGATCGCGTCGTTTGCCGAGAACGGCGAATACGACGTGATGATGGCGGTGTCGAAGGATCAAAAGACGGCGGCGATTGTGTATGTGCAGGTGCTCTCGCGCGAGAAGCACCCGTCGCCGGTGATCTATCCGCAGGGACTCGACAAGACCGTGCGCTACCGCGATTCGCTGACCGGCACGGTGCTGTCCGGCGCGGGCTGGATGTACGGCGGCATGGCGCTCCCGCAGATGCAGGGCGATTATTTGGGCAAACTGATCATTTTACAAGCAACGGAGGCATAAGAGCATGGCAATCCCGAGACCGGAGTATCCGCGTCCGCAGTTCGTGCGCGACGCATGGCAGAATTTGAACGGCGCATGGGCGTTTTCGTTCGACGCGCCGACCTTCGACAGAACCATTACGGTGCCGTTCGCGTTTCAGGCTAAGCTGAGCGGCATCGGCGACACCTCGCGGCACGACACCGTCTGGTATCGCAGAACGTTCACGCTGCCCGATGCGTGGCAGGACAAGACCGTGCTGCTGCACTTCGGCGCGGTGGACTATATCGCAAGGGTGTGGCTGAACGGCACGTACATCGGCACGCACACCGGCGGACACACGAGCTTTTCCTTCGACGTGACCGAGGCGGTAAAGGCCGGGGAAAACACGCTCACGGTGCGGGCGGACGATGTGCTGTCGGACTTCACGACTCCGCGTGGCAAGCAATGCTGGTGCGAGGCAAACGGCATTTTCTATACGCCGACGACCGGCATCTGGCAGACCGTTTGGCTCGAAGCCGTTCCGAAAACGTATATCGAAAACGTCGAGATCACGCCCGATCTCGACCGCAGAACCGCAACGTTCGATTTTGCGCTGTCGCGCGAGAACGTCGATTTTGAGGTGGAAATCACCTTCAAGGGCAAGCTGATCGCAAGGGAGCGCGCCGCGGCGCTGCGCCGGGGCGGCAGGATCGTCGTGCAGATCGACAAGGAACGGTTCAGCCACGACAACTTCACCTCCGCCTGCGCGTGGAGCCCGAAGCATCCGAACCTGTTCGATGTGACCTATCGCCTGTGGGACGGCGAAACGCTGTGCGACACCGTGCAAAGCTATTTCGGCCTCCGCAAGGTTTCGATCCAAAACGGCGTTGTGCTGCTGAACAACTATCCGCTGTATCAGAAGCTGCTGCTCGATCAGGGCTACTGGCGCGATTCGCTTTTGACCGCGCCTGACGACAAAGCGTTCATCAAGGATATCGAGCTTTGCAAGGCGATGGGCTTCAACGGCGTGCGCAAGCACCAAAAGGTCGAGGATCCGCGCTTCCTGTACCATGCGGATCGGCTGGGGCTTTTGGTTTGGAGCGAGATGGCGAACGCGTTCGAGTATTCGACCGATTATGTGCGCCGCTTCACGACCGAATGGATGGAGGCGATCAAGCGCGATTTCAACCATCCGTGCATCATTGCCTGGACGCCGCTGAACGAATCGTGGGGCGTGGAGAACATCAGCAGCGATGCGCGGCAGGCGCATCACGCAACGGCACTCGTCGAGCTGACCAAGTCTCTCGACCCGACGCGCCTTGTCATGTCGAATGACGGCTGGGAGCAAACGACGCCGGACGTGCTCGGCATCCACGATTACAATTCCCAAAAGGCGATCCTGTCCAAGCGGTATGCGTCGGTGGAAAACGTGCTGCAATACCGCTCCGGCGGGCGCGCGCTGTTCGCGACCGGCTATGCCTATGCGGGACAGCCGATCATGAACACCGAATGCGGCGGCATTTTCTTTGATGTAGAGGACAAGACCGGATGGGGCTATACCAATGCCGAAAACCGGCAGCATTTCTATCGCTTGTATCACGGCGTCGTTTCGTCGTTCCTCGAATCGCCGGTCGTGCAGGGCTTCTGCTACACACAGCTGACCGACGTGATGCAGGAGCAAAACGGCCTGCTCGACTATGACCACCGGCCGAAGTTCGATCCCGCGGTCATCAAGGCCATCAACGAGGGCCGTTGGACGCCGGAAAACGAATAAAACCGTATAAGACAGCAAAAGCGCCGTGCTCCGGCGCTTTTTTGCGGTGATCCGTTTCTTATTCCGCCGTTCGCCAGTCCGGCACTGCTTCGGCGGCAAGGGCCTTGGCGATTTCCCATGTCGAGCGGGCATAGCGGTCATAGACGGCGACCGGATAGAACCCGGCGGCTTTGGCGGTGCGCAGCGGGGTCAGAGAATCCTCAAAGACCGCGACGCGTTCGGGCGGGACGCCGAAGCGGCGGGCGGCCTCCCGGTAGACGGCGGGCGAGGCTTTGCCGGCGCCGACCTCGTCACAGGACAGGATGAAGGAAAAGTATGACAAAAGGCCGAGCCGTGCAAGGCAGTCCCGGATATCCCCGGCGGGGGAAGCGGAGGCGACGCACATCGTCACGCCGCGCGCCTGCAGCCGCTTCAGATACGCGGCGACGCCGGGCTTGGCCGGAACGACCTCCCGATACAGACGGCAAAGCAACCGGTCGGTTTTCTCCAAAATATCCGCGGTCTCAGCCGGCAGACGGTAGGCTTCGACAAGCCACGCCGCAGCCTCGGCGGCGGTCATCATGGCGGTGCGCTCGGTCAATAGCTGTGCGTCCTCCTCCACGCCGTATTGCCGGAGCAGGTCGCGGCAGACCTCGCCCCAATAGCCCATCGAATCGACGAGCGTTCCGTCCAAATCAAAGATCGCATAACGGCATTGCATCGGTTCTTCCTCCATCGCCGCGCTGTGGCGGATTACTGCCCCTATTATATGGGATTCGCACCGGGCATACAATGGATTTTTGCGCCGGAAAGCGGTAAAACGAAAGGGGTGTTTTGCCCCGACCGTTTCGCAGAGGCGCTATGCATTCGAGGCGCGATAGGTGCGCGGGGTCACGCCGAATTTAGCCTTTAATACCTGCTGAAAGTGACTTTGGCTCGAAAAGCAGAGGTATTCCGCGATATCCGCAATCGAACGGTCGGTATAGCGCAAAAGCCGCGCGGCTTCGTCCAGTTTGGCATCCGCGATATAGCGATTCAGTGGAACGCCCATGCTTTGCCGGAACACGGTGGATAAATATGACCGGATGAGCCCGGCCTCCGCCGCGATATCCTCTATGGACAGCCGGTGATTCAGATTGCGGTGGATATAGTTCACAACGCCGTGCAGCAGCCTATTATGGGCGCCGGCAGGCGCGGCGACAGTCTTTGTGCGGCGCACGCGGGCGATGAAGTCGCGCATCAGCTCATCGCTCAGCTGCAGCACGGCTTCGACGGAGGACAGGGCCTCGACCTCGCGGATGTAGGCGTCCGACAGCGCATACGCCGTTTCGCGCGGGATACCCGCCGCAATCGCGGTGCGGCATGTCAGCGCCGTTGCGATGATAAAATTGTTCTTGGCGGTTCGCAGTCCGCTCGGCGCGAGCTTTCCGGTGTTCATCGGCGGCAGATCCTTGACAAAGGCGTTGTAGCCGTCGGCATCGCCCTCGGTCACAAACTTCTGCAAAAGCGCCTCGATCTCGTAGGAGTTGTTGTAACTTTCCTCCGTATGCGACGTGTATAAAAGCTCGGTTGCGTCCGCCACGCGCCGGTCGGCGGTCGAGGGGCGGTCATTGCCGATCAGCAGCTCGTCCCCGACGGTATCGCGAAGCGGCCCGCCGAGACAGTAGAGCAGCAGGTTCAGCTTTTTGCCGAGGATCACGACGTTATACGGCGGGATGCGTCCGAGATAATCGGCGAACGCTTCGGCCTTTTCCCCGCCGATCAGATAATCCCGGCACAGCGCCGCAACCGCGTCCGCGTCGAGCCACGTCTGCGGCACTGGCCCCCCGTAAACCTCTGCGCCGTCCTCGGCGCACACACGAAAATACGTGCAGCCCGTGTCCGCATACGTCAGCGCAATCGGCGCTGCCTTCGCCTGCAATGCCTTTCGATACCGCTCCGGCGGCGCAACGGGCAGCTCGCTTTCGGGAAACTGCGCCGTTAATGCACCGTTTTCATACACGAACAGCGGA
>JAFUDD010000498.1 GCA_017459315.1 Clostridia bacterium
AAGCAGCGGGAACGCTTTCGTGCTTTTCATCTGCAGCTTCCCACCATGACTTATCTGGCCTTCTTCTACCATCTGATCACGGTTTTCTATATGCTGAACAACCGGATGATCACGATTGCGGATCTGGTTCCGAGCCCAGACAGCGAAGCCGCCCAAAGGGCAAGGCGGCAGCAGACGGAAGAAGCGTTTTTGCAGAAAGAGGCACAATCCATATAACAACTTCATGGAACTGGAACATCTGCTGCTGTCCATTGTGAAAACCGGCGACGTAGAGGGTATGCGGAAATTTACCAACGCAGCGCCTCGCTATCAGGCGGGGGGAATCGCCGAAACGCCACTGCGGCTGCAAAAAAACTATTTTATCTCCACCATCACTGTAGTGACCCGCACCGCCATCGAGGGCGGCCTGCCCGAGGAGCAGGCGTTCCGCTTCTCCGACCTGTACATCATGAAGGCGGAGACGCTTTCCGATCTGCGATCCGTCAATACGCTGTTTTTGCAGGCGCTCAACGACATTACCGTTCAGGTGCATGCGGAGCAGCAGGCGCAGCTGCGGCTGCCGCTTCACGAGGTCAGCAAGCTCGTGCAGGACTGCATGGATTATGTGCAAAAGCATACGCACAGTCCCCTGTCTGTGCAGGATGTCGCGGACGCTATGGGCTATCATCGCTCCTATCTGTCCGCCGCCTTCACCAAGGCCGCCGGTATCACGCTGCGCGAATATATCTATCGCTGCAAGCTGGAGGAAAGCTATCGGCTGCTGCAATATACGTCCAAATCCATCAGCGAAATCAGCGATACGCTGTGCTTCGCCAACCAAAGTCATTTTGTACAGCGATTCAAAAAGCATTACGGCGTCACGCCCGCAAGGTTCCGCGCGGGGCTTTGACGACAGGGGTACAGTCCATCAAACGATTTTTCCTTGCTATAACCTTGCAGATGATATATCATAAGAGACAACCTCGTCAAAACAAGGAGGAGAAGAACATGGCAAAAACGCAAAGGGTCAAAAAGCCGCATCCCGTACGGCACAGTCTGCTGTTGGTGCTGACGGCGCTGCTGACGGCGGTATTCCTTGCCGCAAGCGTATCGTGGAGCATCTTCGGCGGCATCGTTGAAACGCTGATCGGCGGCGCGACGCCGGTCACGACGCCGGAGCAGCAGGCAGCGGTACGGGACAGCGCCCGCGCAGTCGCGGACGAGGTGCAGCGCGAGGGCATGGTGCTGCTGCAAAACCGCGACGCCGTTCTGCCGCTTTCCAATACAGTCAAAAAGGTCAATGTATTCGGCTGGGCGAGCATCGCGTGGCTCGGCGGCGGCAGCGGCTCCGGCGGCGTATCGAGCGTTGAAACCGACCTTCTGCAAGCCCTTGCCGATTACGGTGTCGAAACGAATACCGCGCTCACGGACATGTACCGCAATTTCCAAAGCGGGCGCGAATATACGCGCACCCTCGGCGCGTATCCGGAGCAGAGCGGACGGCTGTATGAGCCGAGCGTATCGGACAAGAATTACTATTCCGACGCCCTTCTTTCGGACGCTGAGGCGTTCTCCGATACGGCGTTTGTCGTGATCGGGCGGCTTGCGGGCGAATCGAACGACGCCACCAAGCAGCAATACAAGCGCACGACGGCAGGCGGCGACATCGTTGTGGACGACGCCCGCACGATGCTCGATCTCTCGACCGCAGAAATCGAGCTGTTGACCTATGTGGGCGCGCAGTACGGCAACGTCGTTGTGTTGATCAACAGCACAAACGTCATGGCGCTCGGTCCGCTCGAAACGATTCCGGGTATCGACGCGGTCGTGCTCGCGGGGCTGTCCGGCCAGTATGCGGCAGAGGTCATTCCCGCCGTGCTGTGGGGCGAGGTCTCCCCCTCCGGCCGCACCGCCGATACGTTTGCCTACGATCTTTCCACCGCCGCGACCTATGCGACCGCGGGACTGGAGGGCGTCGGTCGCTACACCGGTGCGGACGGGCTTTACCCGATGCTGGACGGCATTACGAACGGCAACCTCGATTCCCCCGCCGCCTACACGCAAGTCAGTTATCTCGACTATATCGAGAATATCTACGTCGGCTACCGCTGGTATGAAACCGCAGATGCCGAGGGTTATTGGGACGATGTGCAGAACGAATACGGCGCGGGCTACGACGGCGTCGTGCAATACCCGTTCGGCTATGGTCTGAGCTACACGGATTTTTCCTGGGAAGTCGTCAATGCCCCCGAAACGGCGCTGACCGAAAACGGCACGGTCGCCGTCACAGTCAAGGTGACGAACACCGGCTGCGTCGCAGGCAAGGACGTTGTGGAGCTGTACTATACCGCGCCGTACACCAAGGGCGGCATCGAAAAGAGCGCGGTGGAGCTTGCGGCGTTTGAAAAAACGAAGCTGCTGCAGCCGGGCGAAAGCGAAGAATTGACGCTCACCTTTGCCGTGCGCGATATGGCAAGCTATGATGGCTACGACAAGAACGGAAACGGCTTTGCGGGCTATGAACTGGATGCGGGTACCTACACCGTTTCTTTGCGGCGCGACGCGCACACGGTCGTCGAAGCGTTCGATCTGACCCTTGCCGAAAACGTGCAGTACCCGACCGACGCGGTCACGGGCGCGAAGGTATCAAATAAGTTCACCGGTGCGGACGCCATCGACGGCGTGCCGCTGGACGGCGAGGGCACCGAAAACATCACCTACCTTTCCCGCGCGGACTTTGCCGGGACGTTCCCCAAGGCCGCCACGCCGTCCCGCCCGATGGCGGACAGCCTGAAGGCGCTGAACCTCTACACCGCGGACATGGCGGATGCTGCCATCGACCCAAGCGACAAGCCGATCACAACCGGCACAAGGAACGGACTGGCTTTGGAGGAAAACGGTCTGACGACGGCGCTTGGCTATCGGCTCGGCAGCGATTATGACGCACCCGAATGGGATGCGCTGCTCGATCAGCTTTCCATTGCGGAAATGACCAAACTGTTCACCGGCGCATACAGCGGGATCGCCGTACCGGAGAGCGCGGGAATGCTGCGCGGCAAGGACGCGGACGGCCCTTCGCAGATCGGCGGCTTTACCGGCATGGGCGCGGGAACGGGCTTCCCGTCGAGCAGCACGCTCGCGCAGACGTGGAATAAGGAATTGGCGCATCGGGTCGGGCTTGCCATCGGCCGCGAAGCTCTGCAAAGCGGCTATACCGGCTGGTACGCACCCGCAACGAACCTGCACCGCAGTCCGTTCAACGGCAGAAACTATGAATACTATTCCGAGGACGGTTTCCTGTCCGGCGAGATCTGCGGCAATACCGTCATGGGCGCGAACGAAGCGGGCGTGTATACCTACGTCAAGCACTTCGTCTGCAACGACGGCGAGGCGGGCATCTACCGCGACTCGGTCTATATCTGGATGCCGGAGCAGGCGCTGCGTGAAATCTATCTGCAACCGTTCCAAATGCTCGTCGAGCAGTATGACGCGGTCGGATTCATGTCTAGCTACAACCGCATCGGCGCGGTTTGGGCCGGCGGCAGCAAGGCGCTGCTTACGGGCGTGCTGCGCAATGAATGGAATTTTAAGGGCGCGGTCATTACGGACTATGCCGACCACCACCAATTCATGAACGGCGATCAGGCGCTGCGGGCAGGCGGCAGCCTTTGGATGAGCGGCGCCACGGGCGGCAGCTTTGCCTTTGAAACCTCCTCCGCCACATTCCAAAATGCGCTGCGCCGCGCGGCTAAGGAAACGCTGTACATGATGCTGCATGTGCGCGCCGTCAACCGCGACTATGCGAACGGCGATGCGACGCTTCTCCGTCCGCAGTTCCGCGCCGGCATGAACCTCGGCTTTGTCGAGCCGCTGTTCATTGCGCTCGCCGTCGTTTTTGCCCTTCTTGCGGTATGGTGCATCGTCCTTTTGGTGCGCGACCGGAAGCTGAAAAAAGCGGCGCGGCATTGAAAGGCTG